>NZ_JBMPOT010000017.1:0-56871 GCF_049340425.1 Undibacterium sp. JH2W
TTTTATAACCGCCAGCGACGTCACTCGCGTCTTGGCAATATATCGCCAGCCTTATTTGCTGAAAATTTTAATCGGCACTCACAGGCAGCTTAGAACATGAGTGTCCGCTATTGACAGTACACCTCAGATCTCTAGTTCAGTATCAGATGTAAAAAAAACCGATCTAAGTCGGTTCATTTGATAAGAAGTCAAAGACAAGACTATCTGCACAGCTCTTTAACGGTTATTCCATTCCGCTCTCATCCGAACTTGGTATTCAAGGCCATCGCCATTCTGTCCCGCCAACATACCGAAAACATCGTGAGCCTTGCTTTCCTCAATGAATTTACTAATTGCCTCAAGCACTAATTTTTCGCGAGGCACACCATTGCGAGCCTCGCTAATTTTCGCAAGTTCAGCGTTTACTTCATCAGAGATATTAATCAACACTTTCACGCAACTCTCCTATGATGCAAAAAATATACACAACCGTCGATCGATTCAACGATCTGACAATTTCAAACTTACTAAATTTTAGAACCTTACCGCGCGCGTACGTAAAGCAATTGACGGTCGAACCGACCATCCAGCAAGATAAATTCAATGCCAACGGGAACAACGTCAATCCTTGCATAGTTGCATCCTGTTCCTACCTTGTGACAAGGAGGGAAATCAACATATAAATATGCTTTTTAACTTCAATCATATATTAATACACTATATATATATATATATATTACTCTTTACCTTGTCACCTTGTTCCCTACCCCATTCTCCCTAAAAGTTGATATTGAAAAGTGTTGAGCTGAATTCAGTCGGAATTTTGAAGTAAAAAATTCTCAATCGATGATATCTGCAGCAGACCTGTGGAAATTTAATTAAACCTGAACCAACCAGTCAAAAATCGATTTCTTTTTAACTCTTGTTGCTACTGCTATTTCTGCTATTCCCGCTATTCCTAAAATTGAGCGGACATCAAGCTAACAGAATCGCAGAATTAGCAAAAATAGCAGTGCTGTAAAGAAGCGCGAAAATGCATTTTTACGCTGATCCAGGCGCGACTTGAAGAGTGGGAGTCAATTCAAAATAGGTTGTTTCAGGTCTTTGAAAGTAACAATGGATTGATTTGATACACCTTTTTTTTGCCATCGACTGACCTGATCCTATGTGCCGCCTCCAAAATAGCTAAAGCTGCATCCATAGTGGCCTTTTGGCGCAATGAACTTGGTCCAAATTGGGCGATTTTTTGGGTAGAAATATCTGTCTTAATTTCTTGAGTGCACTTGTTTAATATCCAACTATCCAACTTCGCAGCATTTTTTTGCTCCGAGGTTAAGGTAACGCCGTCAAGAAAACGAGAGGACTCGCTTAAATGCCACTTCGCTATGCGCGCAGCGCCAAGCATATGCTCTTGTGAAATCGGACCTGTTGCGCCTTCCAAAACGTGAAAAAGTGCCGCCAAGCGAACTGCGTTATCTGCAGTCTTGCTAGCCACATCCCGGACTGATGAGAAATCTCCGTCAGGTGCAAGCTTTTCTTCAATCTCGTCGTGAAAGTTAACCCATGATTCTTTTGCAAAAGGTGACAATGTAAGAAGGGTTGGTTGAAGTTCACCATCAACCATTGGTTGAGGCATCTCTAAAATGTCGGCAATTCGCTTGTGAAATAGAGTCAAGCTAGGCCAGTACTTAGGTGCCTCGGTAAAAAATCGGCTGCCTTGTGTGGAGGTTGGCCATGCAATCAAAAACCGCGCTAAAAATCCAGTACCACGCGCCAAGGAGCCTGATGACTCTAGGAATGTGGACAGTGTCGGCTCTTGTACCTGTATTGCAGCTGTAAGTCGTACACCTCTTGCGCTGTAAGATTCACTAGTGCGCCTATCAACCCTGATACCCTTGCCATCCCAAAGCTCATTATAGTTTGCCATGGTACGCATCTGGCTATCCTTACCCATCGCGTGGCCACCAAAAATAGTGCCCCCTTCTGACGACAATACTCCTGCTGAGGGCCAATCATTGGCAAGTGCGTGCGTCAATTTTTCAATGGTCACATCGCTATAGACTAACCTGACAATTTGAGGTGGAACAGGGCGCTCGGCCTCTAGAAGTTGAAGGTCACTCTCGGATTTATTTGTGTCCTTAGAACTTTTTACGCCTAGAGAGATGCGATCCAAGAGTCCTTTCTTCTTTGCCTCCCAGGCAGCATGTGATGCTTTAAATTCCACTACTTTTGGCTTTGATTCTGCCAGCGCACGAGCCTCAAAATTACGGACAGATTCTGAAAAGAAGTTATCCAACGTTGTTTTCCGCTCGCCAGAATCTGCAATAACCATAATGAATAAGCCAATGGGACCAGTAAGCAATTCTGCTCGTTGAACGTCATACAGAGATTGTGCCGATAACGACAACGCTGCCAAGGCCGAGCAAACAACCATAGGCATCGGTGTTTTCGTGAACTGCTGAACTTCCTGCGCGGCATCCTGAATTAGGGCGGGTAGTGCATCAAATGGATAAGGATCACCAAGTTCACTCGACTGTAGCGATATCGGTGGCAGCCACCCTGCATTTTTCTGCACTGAGGTTGTAGGTTGAAGCAAAATGGAACTAAGATCAACCTTCTTCGCACGCTCCTCATTAGCCAGGTAATGCAGAGTCTTGATTGTTATACCACCGTCCTGTTTAATTGTGTTCCAAGTGTAGCGCACGTCATCCGGGAAATACTTTTCTGGACAAGATTGACTCCATTTATCCGCCAATTGAAACATCTCTTCAGAATCGCTACGGTCTTTCAATGCCATTAATACTGAACGCCACACAGAACGATCTATCGCGGGTATTTGCGATAAATCATTCTGGTAAATATTAATTTCTTCTGGGGTTAAATTTTTAGCTACTACTTGGTGTGAGCTATCTGTAGAAACTTCACATTTGCCAAATTTCTCAGTAACCCAGCTTGGTAAATCCGCTATGGGAGCATAATCAAAAAGATCGCTAGATGCTTCAGTCTCATAGCAACGACCACTTCTATGCACAGACTTAGGGCCAATTACATACCCACCTGGTCCCTTAATGTCGATATTTGAATCTGCACCCAGTTTAGCTCTAAATTTTTGACCTATTTTGGTCAAATAATATCGATGAACACCATTACCCCCGCTAAGCACAGTAGCCGTATCGGGTAGTTTGCCATGAAGCGCCTCAAGAGCATCAAGCGCGTCTAAGCCACCCTCTTTATAACTATCAATATCGATAACGACCAGAGCTTTTCCTGCATGATTGAACTCCCTACCGGTCACAATACCGTAATTGCATCCCTTCTTGTAATCAAACCACATGTTGATGAGCTTAGGGTCGAGCGTAGCCTCAGGTGAGCCTTTCCCCCACGGATGTTTTCCGATCAAATTCTCTTGGCCTTTATGTTGATCGCCACAAGTGCAGGAGCCATCACCTTTAACTCCATGTATCGCAATCACAGGCAATCCAAGGCTGGCGCACTGAAGAGCGGCAGCACGAATCGCGTCTGCTTGCCCACCACCAAGACATGAAGGTGAAGTGACCATTACTCCCCCTCTCCATTGAGCAGCGCTTTGATATCGCGCACATCCCAAGCCAGGCGACCATGCACGCGACGAGGACGAATAGGTCCATTCTCCAAGCATGCCCATGCTCTTAAAGTTTGTGGTTTTCGGCTTAAGTAAAATGCCGCGGCAGCGGTATTGACTGTAGAACGTGTTTCAGATTCCAGCGGTGCAAACATTACTGTCTTAATCATTACGTATCATCTCTGTTGGTTAGTGATGATACGTATTCTTTAACAGAATCTTTTTTTCTCCGATAGTAGCGCTGCTTAGCGCATCGTAGCGCTGCCTGGCACAGGTTAGCGCGTTCCTAGCGCGTGCGCGCTAGCTAGTCATTTACCTTGTCGCTGCTTAGCACTTCGAAACATCCGGTCTCTTAGGTTCCTATTGGTAAAGAACTTTACTTCGTCCCCCGCCCGGTACTTAATAGCATTGTCGACCGTTTCAACCAAACACCCGTGCCCGCGGTCCGCAAGTTTTACCAATTCAGCAAAAACACTATCCGGATTTTCGGGATCGATTGCAGTTAATCTCGCTTGAGCAATTTCTGTATTTAATGGAGACATTCGAGTCTTCGTACGATGAGTCGTATTTTTCAGGCTGGCAGAACTTTTCTCCCGCTCGAGGATATTGACTACCTCTTCATCTTGCCAAACCACGCCCTCGCTGATCAACAGGTCAATAAACGTGTGTTTGGGCACCGAAACCATATCTATGGTTACCTTTATAGGAAACTCAAAATATTCAATTTCAGATTCGCCCATCCAAGGATCGTCATTATCAATAGAGCTCTCAAAAGATCCTGGTCGCATCCAAATACCGGATTGATTGGTGATCACACTTTTCGATTTCGCAATTTCGACACGCTTAGTTTTTACGAAATCCCATGATACATATTCGCTATCACCGGCTGAAAATGCCGGAAATCTAGTCGTCGTTTCACCTGTCAGCATCAATTGTTTTATTTGAAAAGGGCATAACAGTGCGGGCCGCCATCCGCGAGTAACCGCAAATTCAGAATGACCGCCATAACTACGAGTAACTACTCTTGAAGTTTGAGGTGAACTCGCTTCCAATGGTAAAGCTAAACTCATGGCAGCGTCCAATAAGTCATCTGGAGTTTTCCACGCTTTCCCCGTATAGGTGCTAAGCAATTCTAGTGCTTCAGGAACTTTTGTGTAGGTCTTTATTCTTGGAAGAATCATTTTTGACATGATTATCCTGATCACGTTATGAACGCTCCGGCAAGATAATCACTCGGTAAAAAAGTCGAAACTATAGTAGAAATTTCTATTTTTGTCATTGCAGCCATATTGAATAAATGCCCCTCCCACATTTGTGGATAAATGGGAGTTATCTGTTTTCTAGGACTTAACTAATTAGCAATCCTCTAAGGCAAAGTCAATTTGCGCTTGTGCAAGCATCCATTCTTCAATTTTGACGTGCCACATCCGAAGCAGATCCAGTGGTCGACGTATGTAGTTCTGCTCACGCACTCCCTGAGGAGCATGACCTTGGACTTGTGCGGCAATCCCTGCAGGCGTCTCTGTCCACTCACTTAAAGTCGCGAAACTGCGGCGCAATCCGTGGAGGGTGACAAACAATCCCGCCGATTTGCACGCTTTTCTATGTGCAATACTTGGATCGGTAATATGGCCTGATTCTGCCGTTGGGCTACTAAATACCCATTCACTTCTACGAGGTAGCCCCTTAAGGAGATTCGATACATATGGAGTAAGCGGCACCATTCTGAAATCCTCAACCTTGTCGCTCAGCTTTATGCTCTTCCACTGAAAGTCGACATCTGTCCATTTCAACACTGCGAGTTCTTCACGCCGTGCACCGGTTAACAAAAGCGCCTGTAAATACACACTGATAACCCTATTTTCTATCTTTTGGACTTCAGAAAACCAAGACTTTAATTGCTCGCGTTGCAATACGTCATGCTTAACTTTCGGTTTTCCCAGGCTTTCTCTAGCCTTTCGACTTTGAGCTGAATTTGAAATTATGACAGGACCGTACTGCGGATGTGCGGCACACCAAAAAAGACATGCCTTCAGAAGACGTAGCGCCAACCTAGCACTTGTTGCCCTTACATTGGCTTCTTGCTTGGCCCAAGTATCAATGCGTTCCACAGTCAAATCCACGAGGCGAAACTGTCCGAGTGAAGCCAAAGGCCCTGGTCTCGTCAATTCTTTACTTCGTTTGCGAACTTCCCCACCAGCGTGCATTACGCGCAAATGATCACGAAGATGTAACTCTGACCATTGCTGCTTTCGGTCCTGAACATATTTTGGCCAAACTTCTCCCAACGTGATTGACTCACGAATTTCACGAGCTTTCTTGTTTTCTTCTTCTGCCTCTTTGGCTGCTCGTTGTGCTTGTTCTGCAGCTTTGGCAGCTTCCTTCAGGTGGCGCGGATCTTGGCCATTATCGACAATCACTTTCAGCCTTCTAGCCTCACTTTGTGCCGCAGATATTTCCCATATTTTTGGATCACCAATGGTGATGCGCATCGCTTCACCGTCCAATTTAGCTTGAAAAATATATGCTTTTGCACCGCTGGCCGTTACCCGAAGCCCAAGGCCTGGTGCAGTACTGTCCCACAAAAAGGACTGCTTTTTGCCAGGTTCACAAGTAAATGCATCAACGCGACCAGAAGTAAATTTTATTTTTGCCATTAATTGAAAGTCCTTAAATCAGATCCATGTAACCGCCATGTAACCAGAATTAGAGCATATCAATCAGAGTTAATCAACACTCCAAACAACACGAAAACACATAACCAATTGATTTTAAATGGCTTTCCTCAATTTAAGAATGTTAATCAACAGCAATAAATATAGTTTTTCTAGGATTGAAAATCCTTGTGTCGGTGGTTCGATTCCGCCCCGGGCCACCAAGAAATAATCTTACAAAAATGCCCGCTTCTTGAAGTGGGCATTTTTGTTTTCAAAACATCTCAATCCTTGTTCCCAGCTCGGCCCGGGAAATGCTGCTTTACTATCTCGTTTCTAACTTTACTCTGTGACAGCAATTGAAGGCGCTATTGAAATGCCTCTACCCTGGCTATTGCATCCCTTTGCGGACGCCAAGCAATACCAGCATGATTGCAGCGCACTGAACGGGAATGTATAGTCAATTCACGCGCAGTGGCCACCGAGATGGCCACCACACTGGCAGAAAACTACACTGTTGCATTTTAAGTTAAGCGCATGGAAGCAATGGAACATGCTTTATTTCGGCGTATGGTTGGTAAACCAATCCAGGATAATTTGCGTGCGCTGAATCGACAAATCCCGAATGACTGGCATATGCAAGGCATCATCCATTGGTTTTGCAAGCACCGTGCGGATAGGCTCGGCATATTCAACCACGCTGGCATAGTCGTTGAGCTTGAAACGGCCCATGATGGGATACAGCTTGGCATATTGCGGCAAAATGTATTGAATGCAATTATCCCAGGTTGGATTTTTGGGGAAAGTCTGTTGGCTAAACAGCAGTATGCTAATCAAATCGTCCGAATGCTGGGTGTAGCTTTGCGCGACAGTTTGATCGGCGAAATTGTAGCGTACAAAATAAATTTGCCCATCGACGTTTTGACTGGCGCGCGGAAAACCGGGGTCAGTGCCAAGGATTTTCAATTCGACCATGCCTTGCTCATTGGTCATCAAAGGCGCAGTGTTGAAAGACAGGGCATTTTGCGGTATCGCGATGTTTTTCAATCCCGACGTGCCGCCAGTACCCATGGTATTGCTGGTGTACTTTACCGAGTCTTCTGGCGACATCAGCGCTGCCTGGAGGCCGATATTGGCCGCAGGTTGACCAAACTTAGTGGCATATAAGCGAACCAGTGCCGTTGCACTGTTAGGTCCCGATGTAACACCAGGGTTCATCCTGAAGACAAACTGATCAGCCCGCAAATTATAGCCATTGATATTTTCTGCCAGCCAGATAATTTGAAAAAATGCATTTTTGCCCACTAGGCCCAAGGGCATCGTCAGCACCCCTTGTTCTGCCTGCTGCAAAGTCAAGTCAGGTGGCAGTAAGGCAGGATTGACTTTCACCGTGAGTATGCCACCGCTCACTGTCATCAATTCTGCCATCTGGGCCGGGTCGTTTGGCAAAGCGGTGATAGTAACCGCATTGTTCAAACTAATGCCCGTCTCCTGGCTTTGATCAAAATAGACCAAAAACAGATCGCCCAACGCATACATGGCAACCCCGAAACCCTGCACTGGGTCGTTATAACCGGGCTTATTGGTGGCGAGCGAGTTGCCCAGATTAACGGTGATCAATACTTCCTTGCTATCATTGCTGTCGCTAAGCACCTGCGTGCAGAACGGGGCAAAATTACATCGGGTATTGCTATTGGGCAGCGCAATCGGTGCCATCATGCGTGATGGCGTGTAAAACACGGGGACCGCCGTAGCCTGTGGCCCTATGGTGCCAGTTAGCAAGCCAGTTGGAAACTTGGTATTGATGTTCGGCGGTGGCACTGATGACGGTGGTGGTGCCAGCGTCGTTGCCAGGATAGTGGCGCGATAGGTATCGGCGTTGGCCTGACCTAACAAAATAGTGAGCCGGTTATTCACATACGATTCCGTCGGAACCTCGCCCAGCTTGGCAGGCAAGCCATTACTACCGAGGTTCATGTAATATCGGGTCATGGGCAGTAATTTGGCAGTGATACTGGCCGGCACGCCTTTTTTCTCCAATGCCTGCAAGGTCGCAGTATTGAACAGATAAATCACTGGCGCATTATTATGCGCATTCACCACAAAATTGACGCTCAACTGTTTCGGCGATTGTTGCTGGAGCAGACTCAGATATCTGGACTGCGGTTTTGCCGCAGTCGCCCAACTCAAGTTGGTCAGGCTTGATTGATATACCCCGCAACCACTGCCTGAACTTCGTGGGCCGTTAATTGCCTGTGCCCACACCGCGTTGTACGAGCCGGCGACATAATCACCTCGGACAAAATCGCTGATCGATGCCGGGTTGGCAGTGGGGCCCGCCACCTGCAAACTCAGCCCCCATATTTCGCTGGTATTTTGCTGATCGGGATCGAGGTCAACCAGTTTCGGCGCTGCCATCGTATACGCGGCAAGAACTGGTTGCCCAATCACCGGATCTACAGTGGGGTCGGTGGTTTCATCACCGGGACCATAGACTACCTTGGTGACCAGGCAGCCTTGAAAATCAAAAATACCAGTGCCGTTTGGATTCCAGTAAAGCTGCAACTTTGCGACCTCATCATTCGCATCGGTGTAATTATCCGGTGTATTGTTCACCGTGCTTGGATCAGCCAGAAAGCCGCCGCTAAAGTGCAATCTTGGATATGTCAAATAACTCATGCCAATTCCTCTCATTATTTTTGAACACGGTTTTACTTTTTAGGACCACCGTTGGCGGCACACATGGGGTTACTAGGTAGCACGCCTGTGCTGCAACCTTTGGTTTGCAGATTCAGCAAATTGAAAATGTGGGAAAGTCCGGCTGGCGGCAACTGCACTTTTACTGCCTCATTCAGTGATTGGCCTCGACTCTTACCATCCAGATTATGGCAACTGAAACAATTGTAGGGATTTTGAATATTGGAGACGCCATTTTGCACATAGGTTTCCATGCTATTGTTTGCGCCCGATAAGGACCCAACCTGCGCCTGCACCAGTGGCGGCAAAGTCCCCTTGGCAGTCCATACATTGCCGACCAGTGAATAATTGGCCCACAATTTATTGGCGTCGCCCACAGGTAATGCGGCCAGCATTTTTTGCATGGATAAATCCAATGCCTGCAAATTGGCGGTGCTGGGCTGTATAACGAACTTTTGGGTATCCGGGTCGCAAATATAACCAGGTGGCGGGGTGGAGCCACAATTCAAATTGTTGGGCATGATACCAAGGGTGGGGTCGCCCCAGGGATGCATGGTACAAACCTGAGTGGCTTTGCCTTCGGCATAATGATTGGTAGTACAGCTGCTGCCAGTACAGCTGGAATTATAAAAAGTCCAGCTTCCGCCCAAAGGGGGTTTGGCTTCGGTCGCGGAGCAATACGGAGCGTTATTGCGATGTTCAAAGGTGCCCCAGATAAACTCGGGTTGCGACGGCGTCTTGCTCACGATGTGCATGCCTACCAGCCCCAGATCCACATTCTCCATACAGGTTTTGCCAGGTGCCTGAACCGAGCCTTTCGTGCTATAAAAAGTCTTGCCTGCCAGTTCGTCGGGCGTCAAAATTTTCCAGGCAGTTTTCAATTCCATCGAGTTGGTGGGAAACGCCAAAGTCGGGTACAAGCCTGGAATGTCCACCACCTTATAACCAGCCGGATCAACCAGATCAGGCGCGAGGCTTAAACTACACTGCGCCTGGTACAAGCCGCAACCGGTAATGAAATCATAGGCCGGTTTATTGACGGACACACCGTAAAATACCCGGTTCAGCGATTTATCGATCAATGGTTGCCCAACTCCTGCCTGCAAGGTCATATTGGAAAAAACATAGTTCTGTTTTAAGCTCTGCTTTAAGGTGGATGGCCCTTTGCAATATGTCGGTTTGGGTACTTTTCCCCAGGCGGTCGGTGTCTTGCCCGGATCAACAAAAATGCCATAACTAGGCATGAAGGTTTCAAATTGCAACACCTTGCTGCCGGTTGTTACTGGTTGCACCAGATACAGCATGGTCTGCCACATATACTGCTGAAAACTGCAATTATCATTGATGTTCTGCACGTCGCCTGGCAAGGACGGGTTGCTAACCCATGTAGAACTTGCGTTGCAGCTTACAGCACCCGTAGCCGGGTTCTGTTGTGCCATAGTCATAGAGGGAAATGCAGTGATGGCGCCCAAGGCCGCAATTGCAATGACAGCAGCCGGGCTGATTGAGCTTATTAAGTTTGTTAAGCTTATTAAGTACGGGCGCTGCTGGACGAGTGTTTTCATAAACATTCCTTTCTTTGTGATAAAGAAGCTGATAGTCACTTCTGACAGAAGGCGACCCTTTGCATACCTATCCTGCCAACGGCCAGTAATGCCAGAATGGCAGATCGTCCTTTCGCGCTATAGAGGAAAACAGTGGTGCTGTCGCTGACAGTGAAATTCGTATCAGCATTAGGGGAAGTGCCGGGCGTGTTTTGAACAAAGGGGAATAAGCTAGTATTGGGCATGGCTACTCAAGTTCAATCGTGCGTCAAACAGGGAACGGCTACGTTTAATTTTCTTGAAGCAATTGCTGGAACCAGGTGGATAAGAAGTTTCCACTAATACTGAATACTGAGATGCAAATGCCACCAATGTGATATTTGGCTGGACGCCAGAACAAAGCTCAGGGGCCTACAAACTATGATGTAAAATATACCATTATTTATATTTAATCAATTGATAATTTAAAAACAAATTTTAAACTGTGGCGTGCATGCCCTCTTAAATGGCCGTGGCAATGAGATCATTGAGGTTTCCCTTGTTGAGGTGCACTGAAACGTGACCTACTTTGCTTTACGCAAGTGAAGGGACTTATCTGGGATTGCGTCAAGCAACTGTCAACGCCATAGCGATATAATGCAGCCCTAAAGCTGCATAAAAAAACTGTAAGGCCTTGATTTTCCCGATAAATTTGAATAATGCACGGGTAAGGTATGGGGCTAAAAATCCCTGTGCGGGTGCTTCGATTCCGCCACCGGGCCACCAAGAATCTGTATCATCATCAGCGCCAGCCCTTGAGGTTGGCATTTTTTCCCGCGAGAATAAGATGCCTCAGAGTCCCCAGTTATTACGGCGCTTGCTGCGAGCGAAAGACCGGATGGATGGGGCTGCCCATGAGGACTGGCCTATCCATAAGTTGGCTGAAGTGAGCGCAGTATCGGCGGCGCACTTCGCGCGTGAATTCAAGAAGGCTTTCGGCCTGCCTCCCCATCGCTACCTGCTCACACGACGCATCGAGCGGGCTAAAACCCTGCTGCGCGACAGTGATATGCCAGTGACGGATATCGCCCTCCTGACTGGCTGGGCCAGTCTGGGCACTTTTGGCCGTATCTTCCGCGACATTACTGGTGAGAGCCCGGGAGAGCTACGTGCTCGTGAACGCTCGCTTCCGCATGCGGGGGCACATATTCCCGAATGCGTACTGCGTAGCGTAGAACGTCCCAACCTCAATACAGCAGTTTTGGAGAAGCGGCGTACGGAAGCAGCTGGCAAACTGGAGCCTCAATCAAATCAGGAGGATATATGACTCAAGGCGTTAATGTGGCAGGCCTGTATGTGCATGATCAGGATGAAGCGCTGGCATTCTATGTCGGCAAGCTGGGATTCATCGTGCACACCGATGTTCGCAACGGCAATTATCGCTGGCTGACGGTCCAGCATCCGGACCAGCCCTCTTTCCAGCTAGGCTTGTTCGTGCCAGGCGCGCCGCTGCATGATGCAGCAACCGCGCAGACCCTGCATGAGATGGTAGCCAAAGGTGCCATGCCAGCAAATGTACTCCTGGTGGATGATTGTCGTGCTACCTACGAGCGTTTGAGCAAGAGTGGGGTTGAATTCACGCAAGAGCCCGTGAATCGTTACGGCACCGTGGATGCTGGCTTTCGCGACCCTTCTGGCAATGGTTGGAAAATGATAGAAGCTGCGTCTAAACCACAATCGGGGAAATCATCATGAACTGGAATGAATGGATACGACAAAGTCACCGCTGGCTGTCCATGGTTTTCACGCTGACTGTCATCGCCAACTTCGTGGCAAGAGCCATCAGCCCGGGTGAGCCGTCGCCGTGGATTACATATGCGCCACTGCCGCCGCTGTTTCTGATGCTATTTTCTGGTCTGTACATGTTTGCATTGCCTTATACGATCAAGTTGCAGACCAAGTCGCACGCATAAGCTCTACTGCTTGAGTCACCCAAAAATGAAAGGCCGCCTAACAAATTTCTTTGTTAAGTGGCTTTTCGCATTTATCTAACCGTGTTTTTTCTTTACTGTTATCGGCACGGTGAAGTTCTGGTAAATGTCTAAAATTTGTATACGCAACAAGGAGAGAATTACAGCGCAAGTCTTTACGGATCTGTAATCCCTGTTGTAGCTCAAACAAATCCTGAAATTTCAAAATCAACTGTACTGCCGGCGCGACGCCTGGCTGTGCTCTGGTAATGTTATGGCAAATATTACTCAGCCGCAGTGCATGACAACTCGAATTGCCAAACACTCAACACCCGCATATTCTTAGTCGGAAAGATTCGTTTTACCGCACAAAGTGCACTCATATACTGGGCCGTCTATCAATGCTCATCAAATATATGAAAAAGAATCTGCTTGCCCTCGCCGTTGGCGTTTTCCTCATGGGAACTGCTGTAGCCGAAACCAAAGAAGTAGTGATCGCCTACCAGGACATGGTCGTGCCCTGGCGCTATGCGCAAGAAACGCACAACCTGGAACAAAAGACCGGTTACAAAGTCACTTTCCGCAAGCTGGCCAGCGGTGCAGATGTCATACGGGCGCTGGCGTCTGGTTCTGTTCACATCGGCGAAGCAGGCTCGGCCCCGATAGCCTCGGGCTTGTCGCAGGGTTTGAATATACAGTTGTTCTGGATACTCGATAACATCAATGATGCCGAAGCGCTGGTAGTGCGTAATGGCAGCAATGTCAAAACGCTGGCTGAGCTGAACGGCAAGCGCATTGCAGTGCCGTTTGTGTCGACTTCACATTTCCATACCCTGCTGGCACTGGAGCATGCCAGGGTGGATGCACGTAGCGTCAAGATCATCAATTTGCGCCCACCAGAAATAGCTGCAGCGTGGGAACGTGGTGATATTGATGCGACTTTCATCTGGGACCCGGTGCTCGCCAAAGTGAAGAAGACAGGCAAGACCCTGATCTCTTCTGGTGAGATCGCCAAACAGACTGGCACTGCAACCTTTGATGGCATCGTGGTCAACAAGGATTTCGCCAGACAGAACGATGCCTTCCTGACGGAGCTGGTGAAGCTGCTGGCGGACACGGATGCCGATTACCGCAACAACAAGGTGAACTGGAAAGCAGACTCGGCACAAATCAAGGCAGTAGCCAAATGGGCTGGTGCCGATGCGGCTGAAGTGCCTGCCAGCCTGGCGCTGTATGAATTTCCGACTTTGCAGCAACAGGCTTCAGCGCAATGGCTGGGTGGCGGCGCGGCAAAATCGCTGGCAGCCACAGCGGCCTTCCTGAAGAGCCAGGGCACTATCCAGACTGTTTTGCCAGACTACAGCGTAGGAGTCAATGCCACATGGGTACGCAAAGCTGCACAGTAAGCACGGCGGCTGCACACAGCGGCGGCCAGCTTGATATACGAAGGCTCTCAGTGCGCTTTGCTGGCACCGGGCCTGACGAAACGCTGGCCTTGTCCGACGTCAATCTGTCTATCGCACCAGGTGAGTTTGTTGTCGCTCTTGGGCCTTCAGGTTGCGGCAAGACCACTTTGCTGAATTGCCTGGCTGGTTTCATACAGGCTTCTGAAGGCGAGCTCACGCTCGACGATGTGGCAATCACTGGCCCCAGCCCTGAAGTAGGCGTAGTGTTTCAAAAACATGCGCTGATGCCGTGGTTGAATGTGCTCGACAATGTCGCGCTGGGATTGCGCTTTCGCGGCATTGCGCTAGACCAGCGCAATGCGCTTGCGCTGGATCAATTGCGTCTGGTAGGTCTGGAGCAATTTGCTGCGTCCCCCGTTTATCAATTGTCTGGCGGCATGCAGCAACGGGTAGGCATAGCCCGCGCGCTAGCCAATAATCCCCGCGTGCTGCTGATGGATGAACCCATGGGCGCACTAGACGCCCTGACGCGTGAAGCTATACAGGAGCTGCTGGTCAAGGTCTGGCAAGGCAGCGGCAAAACTATTTTCTTCATTACCCATAGTGTGGAAGAAGCACTCTTCCTGGGCACACGGGTAATCGTCATGTCGCCGCGCCCGGGCCGCATTGCCCAACAATTCGAGTTGCCGTTTTCTGGCGAGTATCTATCCTCAGGCGATGCGCGTGCGGTCAAGTCCTCACCTGACTTCATTGCCTGGCGTGAACGTCTGCTGCAGCTTGTGCATCACCCTGCCTAAAGCCTCCTACATGCCCCCATCATCCACATCCCTTGTAAGCCCTGCTAGCGTTTATACAGAACCTGCAAAAATAGAACCTGTAAAACGCGAGGCAGAACCACTATTGCCAGTAGCGAAGGTATACCCGCGACCAGGGAGTGGCAAAACCCTGGGTGTGACTATCATCACCATCGCCATACTGTTGTCTGGCTGGTGGTTCATCACCGCAAGGGCCTGGGTAGCGCCCTTGTTCCTGCCTTCGCCTGCGGCGGTATGGCTAGCCGCTCAACAGGCGTGGAATGGCAATATACAAGGCGGGCTGCCCTTACTTCAACATCTGGCCTGGAGCCTGATACGCGTGTTTGGTGCATTCCTACTCGCCGCTATCAGCGCGGTGCCACTGGGGCTATTAATGGGCTCTAATCGTATCGTACGCGGTATCTTTGACCCCATCCTGGAGTTTTATAGACCACTGCCACCACTGGCCTATCTGCCCTTGATCGTGATCTGGTTTGGTATAGATGAAACGGCCAAGATCTTGCTGATTTACCTGGCATGCTTTGCCCCCATCGCCGTAGCTACTCGCGCCGGTGTCATCAAGGTGGCGTCAGAACAATTGCATGCGGCACTGTCCATGGGCGCAAGCCAGTGGCAGTTATTGCGGCATGTGATCTTGCCAGCAGCGCTACCTGATATTTTGACCGGCTTGAGGATAGCCATCGGCTTCGGCTGGACTACTCTGGTCGCAGCGGAAATGGTGGCAGCCACGGCTGGCGTAGGGCAGTTGGTGTTGAATGCCTCCAGCTTCTTGCGTACCGATATTGTGATCATGGGCATCATCCTCATCGGTATCGTCGCCTACCTGTTCGATTTGCTCATGCGCAGGCTGGAACACAAACTGCTGCCCTGGAAGGCGCATAGCTAAAACAGCAAGGGCATGCATTTGTGCATTTCCAGTCAATGCTTCAAGAGTTCAGGCAGGCGTGGCACAATGCTGGCATCTCTTCCAAAAGAAATGCAAGCATGAAAAAAAATCCGGCACAGTCTGAAAAAGAGTTGCGCACCTTACTCAGGGCGAATAAGCAAACCCTCAAGACCATGACCTTGCCACAGGCCTTGCGTCTGATGGCGGCGTTTTATCAGGATGCCCGTGACTATGATGTCGTCCAGGCGGAAGGTGATGGTCTGGTCGTGTATGACGACATCACCAATCGCGGGCGTGGGACGCGTTTTGAGATAGGCATAGTGCGGCTGTTTTGCCTCCCGCATAACGAAGCTGCTACGGGGCCGCAGCCCGCCTTGCGTTTGCGTTTGCGTCTGTGCTACAAGCTCGACATGGGCATCGTCACTGAGCTGATGGCAGAAGATACCTGGTCTTATGATTGCTGGTCCGTACAGGACATGGCCCGGGTGCTGCAGAGTGTAGAGAAAGGGCCTGCTTATCAGTTATTGCATGACAGAATACCTGCTGAAGTCAATATCAATCTGGAAGAGACAACTTATCTGTCTGCGGAAAAACACCCTCGCCCAGACGCGCAACAAAACTGGTGGGGAGTTTGGGATCAATTTTAACTACAATGCGGCATTTAAGAATAAGCGCGATCCGCTGTAGGAGCGGCTTCAGCCGCGAATGCTCAGGCTAGTCAGATGAGAATACTCATACAGAGAGGACGCGCGTGCTGGGCATCAAACCTGCTTACCTTCGTGCGTGAAGAAATGCGCGCCGGATTGTCATCACCTCGTCATAAGTAACTTATATCGTCGCTCTTTTTTCATCAAGAGACGAACATGTTACCTACCCGCACGCCAGAATATGTATTGGCTTCCTCTTTACTGGTCTTATTGAGCGCCTGTGGCGGCAATGGCCTGCAGCCTCTGCCCACCTTGAATGGTGACAAACCCCTGGTGGTTGCCCATCGCGGTGCATCCGGTTATTTGCCGGAAGAGACTTATGAAGCCTATGTGAAAGCCATCGATCTCGGTGCCGATGCAATAGAACCTGATTTGATTTCCACCAAGGATGGTGTACTGATCGCGCGCCATGATCCCAATTTGCTCTACAGCACAGACGTGGACAAGCATCCCGAATTTGCTTCCAGAAAAAAGACCATCAGCGTTGATGGTGAAACCCAGACAGGCTGGTTTGCCAGCGATTTCACTTTTGCAGAAATCAAGACCCTGGGTGGCATTTCCACAGATGCAGAACGCCCGCAGCAATACAATGGCGTGTATAAAATCGTCAGCTTCCAGGAAATCATTGATCTGGTCAAAGCCAAGACCAAGGATACTGGCCGCACGATAGCCGTCTACCCTGAAACCAAGAACCCCAGCTACCATCGCGCACTGGGCTTGCCGCTGGAAGACAAGCTCATTGATCTTATCAACAAGGCAGGCTGGAATAGTAAAGATGCGCCCATCTTTGTACAGTCATTTGAACCAGGCAGCCTGAAAGAAATGCGCAGAAAAGGTTTGAACGTCAAGATGGTGCAATTGATTGATGCTGACGACGTAGACTTGAAAACTGGTGCCTTGACCTATGCAGCACCGTATGACAGACCGTATGACTGGGCACTGTCGGGTGACAAGCGCATGTTCAGCGACATGGTGACCCCTGCTGGCCTGGCTGAAATCAAGACTTATGCAGACGGCATAGGCCCATGGAAGCGTTACATCGTCAGTATCAAGGGTACGGTAGGCGCAGACGGCAAGATCGTGGATGCGAATGGTGATGGCAAGATCAATGACACTGATGCGACTACCCTGGCACCGACCAGCCTGATCAGTGATGCCCACAAGGCTGGCTTGCTGGTTCACCCCTATACTTTCCGTAATGAAAAGCGCAGGCTGGCAGCAAATTACAATGGTGACCCGAAGGCAGAATACCTGCAATTCTTCCGCCTGGGCATAGATGGCATGTTCTCGGACTTTGCTGATACCGCCCTGGCAGCACGTGCAGATTATTTGAAAGAAACAGGTCGCTGATCTGGCAAGCCTGGCAAAAGATGTGCATCAGTGAAGCGCGTATTTTTCACTGATGCAAAGCTACTGTTCGTTCTGTTCGGCATCACAAGCCTTTGGCGAGCACACCCAATCGTGTAATGTCATTGATCAGGAAGGCTGGTACGCAAGGGATATGCTCGGCTGGTTTCGCCGGGCAATCCATGCGATCTATCAGGTTTGCAGCTCCTCGTTTAGTCATGGCCTGGAAGGCTGAATCAGTATTTCCATAAGGCACGGTCGTATCATCGCGACCATGGAAAAATGAGATGGGCGATTGCGGTGTCCAGTCGTTGACATTGCTTTGTACAACGATGGCAGCATCATCATCGTTGAGGAAATTGTCGAGGAAAGTAGGATCGAAGTTAATATCACTACTACTGCCCAGCGCAGAGGACAATAAAAGATTGCGCACATTGGCTCTGTCATTTGCCCCGAGTTTTTTCAGGAAGCCAGGACTGATAAGTGCGCCAACGAGAGGGTTTTGCTTGCGCACTGCATCCAGCATGGCATTCAGGGTGAGCACGACATCATAAGGCCCCGCGCCAACGAAAGTACTGACGGGCAAAGCGCCCGTTTTGTTTTGCGTCAGATAGCGCAAAGTTGCCATGGTTGCGTAGGCCCCCTCAGAATAACCCGTCAAAAATACCTGCCCATTGTCTGCAATGGTTTTCATTTGCCGCCAGCGTGAAGTTGCTGTCATAAAATCTGCCACGGAAAGCGCCGTAGGCGCAGCCAGCAAATAAGGGTGAGGCAGGCCTTTGGTCGTACCATAACCGACATAGTCAGTGGCACTGACCAGGTAGCCCATGGAGGCAAACAAGACAGCAGGCTCATCAGCGGTCGCATGATTGCTGGGTGCCTCGGCATCGGTCTTGATGGTGGCATGCTGATAAGCCAGTACCGGACTTGCCTGGCTGCCAGTCTTGCGCGGAATGACCGCCAGGCCGGAAGCAATCACGTTGCGGCCACTGGTATCGGTCGTGGTATAGGTAATTTTATATGTATCGACTGAGTACAGAGGCTTGACTACCGCTGTCACTTCTTTAGGCAGGGCTGCTGTGATGTCGGTGACATTGATAGTTTTGATGAAGGTGGCAACTTCAAAATGCCCGGGACCTGAAGGATTGGGGACTTCAGGCGTTACGACCACTGGCGTAGTACCGGTAGTCGACCCTCCGCCGCCGCAGGCACTGAGGCCAAGACCCAAGCCCAGGCAGATAGCCAGGCTGGCAACTTTATTCAAGTTGCTCAGGTTTAATAATTCAAGTTTCATATGCATTTCCATGATTGCCAGGAACAAGCGCGACTTAGACAATTTTGCGTAAGTCCTATTTAAAATGTTTTAGCCTCACTTCAAAGAACTTGCTTCATTTTCCAGCTAAGTTGCAGGAAAATCACCGATACAGACAGGGCAAAGCCTGCCGCATCCTACTATAACGCTGCAGAGTACAATAGGATGACAAAAAGGCGTCTTAGTTCCATCATGGGGAGGTCTATTGCAAAGACAATGCATGATTTGCTATACCTTGCAGGGTGCGCCATGCGCACCATCTTTCAGTGCATGTTGGCGCCTGCCTGAGCTATTTTGATCATGCGGGCGGTGCGCACGGCTCAGCCTACAAAATAACTCAGGCATACCAGCCTGCTACGCTGTTCTATGAGATCTGCCGTTGAATTTCAACTATCCAATCAGGCAATGGTGATTTGCCAGAATAACAGATTTGCCTGCCTTCCAGCGCCAGATGGCAAATCGCCTGCTTGCCAGAATTATCACGGATGAACGTCATGTCGCAGAGGGTAATCGCTTTCAACAGGTTTTCCAGGCTTTCCTGATAACGTCTGCGTATTACATGTTCATCGATATGATGGCCGCCCCTGGCCACGCGGTTGGCAACACGCTCTATATTCAAATCGGCACGTGCCAGACCCACATAGCGTAGCTGCACCAAAAATCCGGCTGCTCTGGCTTCTGCTATGCGTCGCAGTATTCCGCTTCCGGTCAGCGTTGTTTCCATCGTAAATGAGGTCTTGCTGGCAATCACTGTCTGGAACTGGTGTATGGCTTCGCGACCTGCAGCCACATCGGCAGCACGCGGGTCCTGGGGGTTAATGATGCGGGCAATGGCATCCGGGTCTATATGTTTTTTTATTGTGGTATCAGCATCCAGTTCACGCAAAGTGGATTTGCCAGAACCATTAGTGCCGCCATAAAACAAGGCGATAGGCTGGTCCATCATTCAAGACTGCAGTTGGGTTTATCGTACACACGGGTGATGACACCGTCGGGGGTGCGCCTGACCAAATAGCCTTCTTCATCGATATAGCTGACGGTCTCGGTTTCACTGATTTTTTTAATATGCTCAGCGAATTTCTTATCGAGTTCCAGCTCACACATGATACTGTCACTGAATTCATTTTTTGTATCAGACTGATTCATCTTTCTCCTCAAATCATCTTGCTGTAAAAATGGTAAATCTAGATTCATTGTAGTCATTTGCCATAAAAACCGCAGGAGACTTACATAGTGTTGCAAACACTTGTATAGGCCATTGTATTGAGCATGACATTGGGCATGCTTTTTCTTTTTTTTAAAATTCCTTGCCAAAACCAAAAAATGTCGGCTAATATCAAGCCCTCACCTCAACCAACTTATTTTGAAAGGAGATCACAATGCGACTATTACAAAACCTCTCTCCTTCATTGGGTCTGGTTTTTTGCTGCCTGCATTAATTCGTCTTTTGCGCTGCTGATACAACACACAGCGTACACGTCTGCAAGCATTTCATCCTGCTCTTCATTTTGTCGACACTTATTCACACTAGTCGATAAAGTGATGCGCCTATATCAGCATACCAGCGCCCAATTCCTTAAAAAATATTATTTGGAATTCCTTCATGGGCAATTTTATTCAGCAATTATCTGAGCGCGTATCACTGATCGCCTCAGACCGCTTGTGGCTAGAAGATAGCGCGATACAGCAACTCAAGACCACAGCACAATTAACACAGATGGTCAGCGTGGTTGGTCTGCCAGATTTACACCCAGGCCGTGGCTACCCTGTGGGTGCGGCATTTTTATCGCAAAACCATTTTTACCCTGCCCTGGTCGGCAATGACATAGGCTGCGGCATGAGCCTGTACCAGACTGACCTGGCCATCAACAAGGTCAAGCTGGACAAACTGGACAAGCAAATCGGCAATCTTGATGAGCCTGTTGATGAAGATGAGTGGCAGCAATTGCTCAGTCTTGATCATGACCTGATGGCAAAGAAACAGCTTGTTGCCGATGGCTTGCTGGCAGCAGGTCTGGATTTATTGCAAATGCGTTCGCTGGGCACGATAGGTGGTGGCAATCATTTTGCCGAGCTGCAAATCACTGACAGGGTCGATGATGCCACCCAATATGCAACAGCAGGCTTGCAAAACAAGCGTGTGCAATTACTGGTGCATAGCGGCTCGCGCGGCCTGGGGCAATTTATCTTGCGCCAGCATGTCGATGCACATAGTCACGCAGGCCTGGCCAGCGATAGTCCAGCGGCGACAGATTACCTGCGCAAGCATGATGCAGCGCTGGCTTATGCAGCACTCAACCGTGCCATGATCGCTGCACGTATTTTGCGCCGCCTGCGTTGTCATGGTGTGCTGGTACTCGATGTGCATCACAATCTCGTCACGCCAGTACAAGCCGATGGCAAAAGCTTGTGGTTGCATCGCAAAGGTGCCACACCGAGTGACCAGGGTCTGGTGATGCTGCCAGGTTCACGTGGTGACTATAGCTATCTGTTGCAACCAAAAACAGAGAACGCCGCTGCCAGTTTGCATTCACTGGCGCATGGTGCTGGCCGCAAATGGCAACGTACGGATTGCAAGGACAGGCTGTTCAAACTGGCGACACCAGATCAACTCAGTCGCACAGAATTTGGCAGCCGCGTCATCTGCGCAGACCGTGCCCTGATTTATGAAGAGGCACCGCAAGCCTACAAAAATCTTGATAGCGTACTCGACTGCTTGCTGGGTGCAGACCTGGTCACAGTCATCGCCCGCAGCAAACCCTTGCTGACCTACAAAACACGTGGGGAGTGCTGCTGATGCTGTATCTACAAATCACCGCGAATACCGGCCCGGCGGAATGTTGCCTGGCTGTTGCCAAGGCATTACATGTGTTCAACAAGGAAGCAGCCAAAGCAGGCGTTACTGCGCGCATCATAGAACAAGTCGATGGTCCGTATGCTGGCAGCCTGCGGTCTGCCTTGCTGGAATTGACTAGCGATAAAAATGAAGAAGCTGTGCAAAGTCTGGCGCAGACATGGGAAGGTAGCCTGCTGTGGATATGCAATAGTCCTTATCGCCTGGGTCACAAGCGCAAGAACTGGTTTTTGGGTTGCAAGGTATTCCAGGCTGGCAGCAGCATGCCGGAAAGTGAAATACGCTATGAAGCTACACGCGCATCTGGCCCCGGTGGCCAGCATGTCAACAAGACTGACAGCGCCATTCGTGCTACGCATATAGCGACTGGTATTTCAGTCAAGGTACAGACTGAGCGCAGCCAGCATGCCAACAAACGCCTGGCTGCGCAATTATTGAGTAGCAAGCTGGCAGAATTGCATGCTGCCAAAGAACGCGACAACAAGGCTGAAAGGCGCATGCAACATCACGATACAGAAAGGGGAAATGCCAAACGCGTGTTTGCAGGCATGGATTTCAAGGAACAAAAAACTTAAGACTTTTTAAAGCTTCTTAAAACTTCTTTGCAGCAGGCTTCTTGAAAGCCTGCTTTTTTATCGCCGCACCAGCACCGCTGCCGCTATCGGTAGCGGTGCTTTGTGTCGTTGTCACTGGCAACTCAGGCTGGCAAGTCAGGGATGCAAAAGTGGTTTGTAATTCTTTCTTGAGAACTTTTAACTGACGCATGTGCGCGTCTATCTGTGCAATCTTGTTTAATAATTGTTGCTCTATATCGGCACGGGCAAACTTGCCTTCTGCCAAACGCGGCATGATGGCCAGAATTTCTGCCAAAGAAAACCCCAATGCCTGGGCACCGCGGACAAAACGCAAGGTCTGTACATCGGCATCGCCATACTTGCGATAACCGTTAGTCTGCCGGGTGGCAGGCTTGATGAGACCCTGCTTTTCATAATAGCGCACGGTATCAGTCGATACTTCACAGACCCCGGCAAACTGGCTGATGTTCATTGACTGCTCCAGAATGAAATCTTTCTTGACTCTGGAGTGTAGTCCAGGCTTCAGACTGGCTACAAGTACTATTAGTGCTTGACTGTGAAACACGCATGCGAAATGATACGGAAGCTGAATAAAAAATAATCGATGATCAGGCATTGATCAATCGGAGGAGACTATATGAATAAATTTGTTAAACGTACAGCCATAAGCCTGTTGGTCCTGCTGGCGTTGGGTGGCACGGCCGGGTATCTGAAACTGCACAGTTCCGGCCATCCGCAAATCGATGGTGAAATGCGCCTTGCAGGCTTGACTGCTCCGGTTAAAGTTTTGCGCGATGAGCTGGGCATACCCTATATTTTCGCCGGCAATACGCCTGATCTTTTACGTGCACAAGGCTTCGTCACTGCACAAAACCGACTCATGCAAATGGAATTATTCCGCGCCACCTGGCGCGGCGAATTATCTGCCAGCCTGGGGGCCGAGACTGTACCCAGTGATATACGCATGCGCGTGCTCGGCATACGTCGCAACGGTGAACGCCATGCAAAAAAACTCAGCCCTGAATCACGGACATTCTTTCAATATTATGTCGATGGCATCAATGCCTATATCCAGGCTTATCCTGATGAGCACCCCATAGAACTCAAGGCAGTAGGCCTGGTGCCGCAAAAATGGACAGTGGCTGACCTGGTGGCGCTGGTGCATTACATACACTATACCCACTCTACCAACTTCAAGGCAGAAGTCATCGCGCAAAAACTGATAGATCATCTGGGCATGGAAAAAGCACGCGAAATTTTCCCGCTGACTGTCAATCCTGACTGGAAAACCGCACCGGCCTCACAAGCTGCGCAAGCTGCCAATGCACCAGCACAAGCTGCGCAATTAAACCTGGCCTGGAGTGACCTGAATATCGCACCCGAGACTTTGAATCATCAGGGCCTGGGTTCCAACAACTGGGCCATTGGCCCATCGCGCTCGCAATCCGGCAAGGCCATGGTGGCGAATGACCCGCACCTGGATAATCGCATCTTGCCAGGTACCTGGCATCCGGTAGGTTTGTTCACGCCCGAGATACAAGCCGTGGGCGCGGCCATCCCCGGTATGCCCGGCATTATGGTGGGGCGTACCAAGCACGTGGCTTTTGGTGTCACGAATGCCTATGGCGATGTGCAGGATTTGTATGTGGAAAGCCTGGACCCGGCCAATAAAGATCATTACATGGATGCAGGCCACAGCGTACCGTTTACGGTCATCAATGAAAACATACGCATCAAGGACAAGAGCGCAACGGGCGGTTACCGGGATCAACCACTGAGCATACGTTTCACCAAGCGCGGACCAGTGATTACCGATCACCCTGGCCTTGGCCCCAAGGGCGACAAAGTGCTGGTCTTGCGGTCTACCGATGCTGAAGTGCTGACATCACAAATTGGTATAGAAGGTTTGCTGACTGCAGCCAATGCCGCAGATTTTGACAAGGAAGTGCAAAAGATAGATTTGATGATGTTCAATTTTGTCTTTGGAGATGACCAGGGAACTATCGCCCACCGCGCCACGGGCGCAGTACCGATACGGGCGGGTGCTGATGGCGGCTTCCCGCGCCTGCCGCCGGCAGATGGCAGCGATGACTGGACGGCCTTTATCCCCAAGGACAAAATGCCCGGCATGCTTAACCCAGCTCGCGCCTGGGTGGGAACCGCCAATCATGATACCCGGCCTGAAGACTTCCCCTGGTATTACACCAATTATGTCTCGCCAAACTATCGCTACACCCGCATAGGGCAAGTCCTGGGTGCGGCACAAAAGATGACGGTGGAAGATCACTGGAAGCTCATGCATGACAGCCGCAACCTGCAATCAGATGCCTTGCGCCCTGCTCTCATCGCTGCACTGGAAAATGATCCTGCCCAAAAAGACCTGGCGGCCATACTCAAAAACTGGGATGGCAGGGACGATGCGGCTCTGGCTGCACCCTTGGTGTATCAGGCACTGTATCGTGAAACCGTAATAGGCACTTTCAGTGATGAGCTGGGTGAGGATGTCACCAAGGACATGCTGTCAACCTGGTACTTCTGGCAGCAGCGTTTTGATACCCTGCTGGCCAAACCGGACTCCATCTGGTTTGACGATGTGCGCACCAGGGACAAACGTGAAACCCTGGTTGATGTGATACGCGCTGCCGCACCACGCGCCCGCGCAGAAATCGAGGCCCTGCAAGGCAAGGACACGAGTCAATGGCGCTGGGGCAAGGCACATACTGTGCGCTTTGTCAGCCCTTTGCGTCGTAATGGTGCAGGTCAGGAATTACTGGGTGGCTTTACGGTAGAGCGCTCGGGCAGTGGTGAGACGATCAGCCGTGGTGTCTATGATTTCCAAAAACCTTATGAAACGAATTTTTTCGCCTCCATGCAAGTCATCATGGACTTTGGCGACAATGAAAAAATCGAAGCGGCTTTGGCTGGTGGTGTCAGTGAAAGGCATTTCCAGGAACATCAAAATGATATGGCCAAACTATGGGCGAAAGACGAACGCAGACCCTGGTGGTTTGCACCGGCGCAAGTGGAGGCGCATGCTAAAAATACGGTGATACTGAAACCATAATTTAGTCATACTCAAAAAAAACAGGTCAATCACAAAATTGTGACTGGCCTGTTTTTTTTGATGCTTATAGAAATTTTTTTTAAATTTGCCTGGCGAACGACAAATACTTGTAAACAGCGTACCCATAGCGGAAAACTATCAGTTAAAATCCACTTAACATTTACTTACAATTAGAGATTTGCATGCCGTCCTTTGAACAGTATATAGACGTACCAGGAAATACCGACACCTTCGCTTTTTTAAATTCCAGCGGCATCATGTATGGCAGCATCAGCAGCAAACAGGATACGGACTGGTATCGCATGGATATGCAGGCAGGTATCAAATATACGGTAACACTGAATTCATTGACCGCTGGCGCGAGCATGAATCTGGTTTTGCGCGACAACACTGGTAAAGTGATGTACTCCAGCCCCACCCCGGCCAATGATAGTGGCGGCTTCATGGTTTACTATACGCCCAGTGTTGGTGGCACTTATTACTGGTCGGTAGAAGGAACAGGAACAATAGGCAATTATTCCATGAGTGCTATCAGCTCAGGTGTGGATGATTATACTCAAAGTGCAAAGACCAGCAGTGTATTGACACTGGGACAAATAAAATCTGGCGCAATAGAAGTCTGGTCGGATGCAGATTGGCATATGGTCAACCTGCAAGCTGGTCATACCTACACTATCAGTGATGTGGGTGGTACATTGACCAATCCATTTCTGAGCATCTACTCTAGAGAAGATGGAAGTCCTATCACCTTCTCTGCTTCTGGCTCCCTGACGTTTACTCCCACCGTCAGCGGCAATTATTACGTCGACATCAGTTCCAATTCCCTGAGAGGTACGGGCAGCTATCAATTGAAGGTCACGGATGCCCAGGCCGTCCAGCTACCGACAATACAGGTCAGCAACCAGAATATTAATCGCACAAGCAGCGGCAACAGTGAAATGGTGTTCACCCTGAAGTTGTCGGCGGCATCAGCCTCGCCTGTCAGCGTTCTCGTGAAGACCCTGGGTGAAACTGCCCAACCAGGAATAGATTACCAATTGATCAACCAGACTGTCACCTTTGCGGCAAACAGCACGACAGCAACAGTCAAAGTACCGATTTATGGTGACGCCGGCTTGCTGCCTGCACTGGCATTTGAGCTCAATCTCAGCAATGCTGTTGGTGCCACGATCAAACCCAATTACTATGACGCCTCAGGTACATTGCAAACCTCGCGCCAGGCAGATGCATGGGGCGTGATTTTTGGCTCGGACTATGGAGCTTTGCCTAGCGATGGCTATTTCCCATATCAATGGTATTTATTCACCACGAGGACAGAAGTGGCCTGGAGTCATGCTACGGGCAAGGGTGTCAAGGTTGCCATTTTCGACCAGGGTATAGATGCCAGCAATTCTGATTTGAGCAGCAATACCAAGCCTGGTGTCAATGCCTATAGTTTGACCTCAGGTGGCTCACCGGTACTCGCCAGTGACAGTCATGGCACGCTGGTGGCAGGAGTTATTGGTGCGGCGCGTGATGGCAAGGGTATCGTCGGTGCTGCCTATGATGCACAATTGATACCCATCTATACTTCTTCTGCCTACGGCGCAAAGTATCTGACAGAAATCAAGAATGCCTTCACCTACGCAAAGTCATTTGACATCCTGAATAATTCCTGGGGTTACGGTAACCTGCTTGCCCAGAGCACTAACTGGGCTTTCCTCGACAATGCCAATGACCCTGATTTTGCGCCGGCCTTCAAGGCCCTGCAAGACCTGGCGACAACTGGCCGCAACGGTCTTGGCACTATCGTCGTGCAATCTGCAGGCAATTCCTATAGTGTTGGCGACGACACGAATTTGCATAACTTCCAGAATAGCCGCTATATCATCACGGTCGGCTCTACCGATTATTTTGGCAATAATTCGGGTTTCAGTACGACCGGGGCATCCATCCTGGTGTCTGCTCCGGGTGGCGCTGGTTACAGGGATTACAACAGCATCATTACAACTGACCGCACTGGCAATGCCGGAGAAAACATATTTGATTATGCCTTTTCAGATGGCACTTCATTTTCCGCCCCTATTGTATCGGGCATCGTCGCCTTGATGCTGGAAGCCAATCCCCAACTTGGCTACCGCGATGTACAGCAAATCCTGGCCTACACAGCACATCAGACCGGCACTGCCAGCACATGGACAAGCAATGGCGCGACGGACTGGAATGGCGGAGGATTGAAATTTGAAGCGGTTACGCAAGCATCTGGCTTTGGCCAGGTCGATGCGCTTGCCGCAGTCAGGCTGGCAGAGGCCTGGAACACACCAGCACAAACGGTCGCCAATACCAAAGAATACATCGCCAGCCAGACCGTCAAGCTGGCTATTCCAGACAACGACAGGACGGGCGTCAATGGATCGATACAGGTTTCCAGCAACCTCGTTGTTGAACGGGTGGATGTTACCGTTAACGTTACCCATCCCTTCATCGGCGATCTGGAGCTTACTCTGTTTTCGCCAACCGGCACGGCCAGTTATTTGCTGTACCGGCCATCCAAGGGTAGCCTCAGCGCCTTTGGATCCAGCCAGGACGATATCCATTTCACTTTCGATACCGTACTGGATATGGGCGAAGCTGCCAGTGGTACCTGGACTTTGAATGTACGCGACCTGTCCGGTGGCTCGACAGGCACTTTCGATAGCTGGAGCATAGACCTGATAGGCCATACCAGCAGCAATAATCACACCTTCTTTTATACCAGTGCCTTCCCCGATCTGGTCAAGGCAGATGCCAGCCGCGGTATACTGAGTGATCCGAATGGCGGCATTGACACCATCAATGCCGGGGCCCTGGGTTCGAATAATCGCATCGACCTGAGTGGCAGCACCGCATCCATGTTGAATGGTGGCACATTAAGCATTGCCAAAAATACTGTTATTCAAAATGCTTATGGCGGTGATGGCGACGACATCCTCATCGCGAATGCCAAAGGCAGTTTGTTATATGGCATGGGTGGCAATGACACTTTGCTGGGCGGTGCAGGCAATGATACGCTAGTGGGTGGCAAGGGCAATGACAGCCTGGATGGTGGTGCCGGGCTGGATACCGCCTTGTATGGAAGCGCCAGATCAAATTATGTGATCAGCAAAAATGGCAGCAATTTCACGGTCACGGATTCAAGCACAGTGAATGGTACGGATAGCCTGAGCAATATCGAACGCCTGGTTTTTTCAGACGCCGCAGTGGCTCTGGACATCAATGGTGTTGCTGCTCAGGCATACCGCATTTACCAGGCGGCGTTTGCACGCAAACCGGACCTCGCCGGTTTGGGTTACTGGATTGCAGACATGGACAAGGGCAGTAGTCTGACCACGGTTGCTGCAGGTTTTTTCCAATCCAAGGAATTCCAGAACCTGTATGGCGTCAACCCTGGCAATGACAAGCTGATTACCTTGCTATATGCGAATGTCTTGCACAGGGCGCCAGATCAGGCTGGTATGGACTACTGGCGCGCCGAGCTTAACAGTGGCCATATCACGGCTGCCGGTGTACTGGCCAGTTTTTCTGAAAGCCAGGAAAACCAGTTGCAAGTCATAGGCTCAATCCAAAATGGCATAGACTATCTGGCTTACCAGGCTTGACCAGCGAGGCAGGACGCTTACTGCAAATCTGCGCTGACCTGCTTGGTCTTGATAGCTTTGGCATATCGGTGGCGGGCGCGCAGGCGCGGATTGGTGATGACACGGCCTAGTGTCTCACCGATCACCATGGCGATGCCCAGTATGGGCAACGCCAGCATCAAGCCAGGTACACCTGCCAGTTCGCCCCCAATAAAAATCATCAACACGGAAATCAAGGGATGCATGCGCAGGCTGCGCCCCAAAGTGAGTGGCATGAAGATGAAATCATCAAGCAGGCGCACGGTGACAAACACAGTGATGGCACCATAGGCCAGCAAGGGCGTGTCTGGTGCATCCGTCGCGGCCACCAGCACCACCATGATGCAACCGAGCACAGAGCCGACAAAAGGAACCCAGGCCAGGATGGCAGAAATCAAGGCCAGCGTGAAGGGCGCAGATATGCCGATACACCACAGGCCCAGCGCCAGAATGACGGTGTCTATCAGTGTCAGCTTCAATAAACCCTGGAAATAACGGCGGGCAGTCTGGTCTACTTCATGCATGAGGAACAAGGTTTCTTCAAAAAAAGCATTTGGCACGGCATTCGCCAGGAATTGTTTGAACTTGCGGCCATCGCGCAAGAAGAAGAAAGTCAGGAAAGGCGTCAGGAATACCGCAGGTAAAATAGCTGCCATGGAGACCAGGATATTTGCCACATATTGCTGGGCGAAATTATCGGTATTACTGGCCATCCAGGCGTTTACTGACTCACTGGCATGAGCCTTGCGCAAGATGGAGAAATTTTCTTCCATGACTTGCATACTATTGCGCACAAAGCGTATACCGCCATCAACATAATGTGCCAGCATCTCTTGCAATGAACCGGCACGCAGGGAAACTTTATTGACAGCGTAAGTCAACACCAGCGCCAGAAAAATAAAGAAAATCCCACCTACCAGCATGGCTGCCAATTCACGAGGTATGCCCAGCAGGCTCAGACGAGCCACGGCAGGCACAAGTATGTAATACAGTATCATCGCGAACAGGAAGGGCACTAGCAACCACAAGACCTTGGGCAATAAAAATAACAGCAGGCAAGTGGAAAATAATACGCACAGCCAGACGATGGGGCCGGATTGACGCTGGTTCACAAGGCCTCGCTACGCGAATTAGCATCCAGTGAATCACGCAGGCGGCGGCTGTTCAAGCGCGCCAGTTCCAGCGAAATCTTATAGCCTATGACGGCATTGGTTTCCAGCAAAGAACTGAAATCAGCCCGGAAAAATACCGCCACCTCACAATTTTCTGAGGCCCTGGCCTGGGCACTGCGAGGAGAATTATCGAGCAAGGCTACATCACCGAAAAAATTGCCTGCGCTCAGCTCAGCAATGAACTCATTGGTGTCTTCGCGCCTGCGATTAATGCTGACGATGCCAGACAGGATGATATACAGTGCCTGTCCTTCTTCACCTTCATCAAAGATGATTTCATTGGCCAGATAAGTCCTGTTATGCAGCATGCCATCGATGATCTTTAACTCACGCGGGCTCAGGGTGTTGAACAGGGACATGCCTGACAAGCGTTGCAAGCGATCAGAGGTTGGTGGTTGCCGTATCCAGGTGAGTGTCATGTGTATCCCTTTTTATTATTGGTAGCAGAGCAATCTACAATTATGCTGCACAGTACCGCACTTGCCCATGAAAATCTCATGTACCGCATCCATAGGGCACAGTGTAAGCGTAGATATTATCACCACACATCCTGCGAGACACTCTGGCATTTATGTTTCGCCGCCTGTTTCCACATTCAGGGCTGGCCTGGTGCTGACAAGATGCCAGTCGCGCTGATTTGCCAGCACAGCCAATAAAATCATGGCCATGCCCAGCAATTGCCAGCCGCTCAGTACAGTTGCAAAAAACAGCACATCGACCAGCAAGGCCACCAGCGGATAAATAAAGGACAGAGTAGCAATACTTGCCGCTGGCAATTTCTGAAAAGCATCGTACATGAGTTTGTACATCAAGCCCGTGTGAACCAGGCCCAGCAGCAATAAACTGCCCCAGCTTTGCCAATGCCAGTTCCAGCCTGATAAATCTGCCATCGGTGCCAGCACCACGGCGCCAAGCAGTAATTGCACACTGGCAATCTGCGCCGGAGCTATGCCTTGCAACTTCCTGGTCGCCAGCGTGGCGAAGGCATACAGCAGTGCAGCCAGCAAGGCTAGCCCAGCACCTGCCAGGGCCTGAGTGACATGTCCGTCAGCACTGCGCAGGAAATCATGCCGGATATCCAGCCCAGAGCTAAGTAGCACCCCGGCAAAAGCCAGCAGCAGGAAAGGCAGCTTGCGCCAGATTTGCCCATCCCTTTGCGTCATGGCCAGCAAAATCAGCAAAAAGAAAGGCTGTACATGATAGACCACAGTGGCGATGGAAATACTGCTGAGCCTGTAAGCAGAAAACAGGCAGAGCCAGTTGATGATGAGGGCTGCTGCTCCCAGCATGAGCCATGTCACCTGCTCAACATTCAAGTTCTGCCAGCCGCCCTGCCAGTACAGCAAGGCCAGCAGGCTGAGACCACCAATCAGGCAGCGTAATAAAACCACGGTCATCGCAGGCTGGCCGCTAGCCATTACGAACAGGCCTATGGTGCCCGACAATATCATTGCCACCAGCATTTGCCATTTTCCTGAACTACCAGATTGACCAAGATTGCTATTCATCGTATCCACCTGCTTATGATTTAAGTAGCTGCCATTATCGACAGACTGACACTCTTCAACAATACGCATAAAATACAAAGAATTATTGCCCTACAAGCAAAAATGAAAGGATATGCGTGATGGAAATGCTCAATGAAATGGCGATCTTTGCCCAGGTAGTGGAAAGCGGCAGTTTTTCGGCGGCGGCCCGGCAACTGGGTGTGAATACCTCAGCCATCAGCCGCCATATCACAAGGCTGGAAGCGCATATGGGTGGCAGATTAATGCAAAGAACCACGCGCTCCTTTGCCCTGACCGAGCTGGGGCAGGAAGTGCTGACTGGCAGCATGCGCATCTTGCAGGCAGCGCGTGAGACCCATGCGCTGGCGGGTACTTACAGCCAGCATCCCAGCGGCGTGATACGTGTGACTGCCCCTGTAGTATTTGGCGAGGTCTGGCTGGCGCCCTTGCTACCGGGCTTTCTGGATGCCTATCCGGATGTGTCTGTGCGCCTCACGCTGATAGACAGCACTTTGGACCTCATCGATGAAGGCGTGGATCTGGCGATACGCATTTCGCGCGAACTGGCACCAGGTCTGGCAGCCCGCCCATTGGGCAAGATGCGTTATGTACTGGTAGCTACTCCAGATTATCTGCAACAGTCTGGCCGACCCGCTGAGCCAGATGAATTGACGGCGCATCGTTGTATTTATCTGGGCTATGGCAGCTTTGGTGATCACTGGACCCTGCAAAAGGGCAAGCAGCAATGCAATGTGCAAATCCCGGCGCGGCTGACCATCAACAATAGTTCAGCCATACTCGCAGCTACCCTGGCTGGTGGTGGCATAGGCCTGGTCCCGGACTTTACAGCACGTGCTGCCATTGCCGCGAAACAGGTGGAAGTTGTTTTACCTGATTGGGAATTTTGCGCGCCTTATACCGGCAATATTTATGCGGTATATACACCAGGTAAACATCTGGCCTTGAAGATCAGGGTCTTCATCGATTATTTGCTACAGGCACAAAACTCATCGGCATCATAGCGCTAAAACAAGCACGCTCATCATGCCTATTTCAACTATCCAAGCTTGGTTTTCTTCATAGGTCAATAAGGCATAAGGTAAGCTGGATTTGTTCGTGTACGCGCATAAGGAGCAATGTAATACTGATTTTTCAGATCATTTAGAAATATCAGGTTTACCATCATGCCCTTCGCCCTGCACAACCGCGCCCTGCCTGTCGCTGCTTCAGACCAGCAAGAAGATGCCCTGGCTATTGCCACTGCTTTGGCTGATCAACTGGCCAGCACCGCCGTAGCACGTGACCGCGCAGGCGGGCATGCGCAGCAAGAACGAGAATGGATACGCGCCTCGGGCTTGTTGACACTTTCCATTCCGGTAGAGTTTGGTGGGCAAGGTGCTGACTGGTCGCTAGTGTTCCAAGTCATACGCCTGCTGGCCAAGGCCGACAGCGCGCTGGCCCATGTATTTGCTTTTCATCATCTGCAACTCGCTGGCATACAGCTGTATGGCAATGCACAGCAACAGCGCCGCTTGCTGGCAGCGACGGTAGAACAAAGATTTTTCTGGGGTAATGCCCTTAATCCGCTGGACAAGCGCACCTCGGCAACGCGCACGGAGGGTGGTTATATCCTGAATGGTATCAAAAGTTTTTCATCTGGCTCTGTGGGGGCGGAATGGCTGACGATCTCGGCCTGGGATGAGCAGACTCAAAGCGCACTGATCGCCGCTGTGCCAACAACGCAAAAAGGCATTTCGATACGAGCTGACTGGGATGCCTTTGGTCAAAAGCAGACGGACAGTGGCAATGTGCATTTTGAAAATGTCTTCCTGCCTGCCGATCTGCTCCTGCAAGCGCCAGGACAACTACCAACTGTGCAGGCAACATTGCGCTCGCAAGTTGCCCAGCTCATCATGACGAATCTGTATCTGGGCATAGGCCTGGGGGCCTTTGATGCCGCCCGCCATTACACACAAGAACAAACCAGGGCATGGTTTGCAGCGGGCGTGGATAAAGCCACGGACGACCCTTTCATACAACACCGCTATGGCGAACTATGGCTGCTATTGCGCCCGGCAGTTGCCCTGGCAGACCAGGCTGCAGCGAGTCTGGAAAAGGCTTTCCGCCAGGGACCGCTGGTCACGGCAGAAGCCCGCGGTGAACTGGCGATTGCCGTGGCAGAAGCAAAATGCCTGGCGCATCGCGCTGGCATAGAAGTCAGCTCGCAAATGTTTGAACTGACTGGCGCCCGTTCCACCTCGGCACGCTATGGCTATGACAGGTTCTGGCGCAATGTCAGAGTACATACCCTGCATGACCCCATCGATTACAAATTGCGTGACCTGGGCCGCTATGTGTTGAATGGCAGCCTTCCTGAACCTACTGCATATTCTTGATCGGCAATAAACGTGAGCACACCACTTATACAAATACAGTCTGTCAGCAAGGCTTTCGCCCTGCCGGATGGCAAGACTTTTCATGCAGTCAAATCTGTCGGTCTAGACATTGCACAAGGCGACATCTTTGGCCTGATTGGCAAGAGCGGCGCAGGTAAATCAACGCTGCTGCGACTGATCAATTTACTTGAACGTCCAGATAGCGGTGCAGTCATAGTCGCAGGGCAGGAACTGACCAGACTCGGCAAGAAAGAACTGCGCGTCGCCAGACAAAACATAGGCATGATATTCCAGCAATTCAATCTTTTGCAAAACGCCAGCGTGTTTGAAAACATCGCCTTCCCGCTGAGGATACATACGAAAAAAAACAGGCATGAAATCGCTGAACGTGTTGCTGAATGCCTGGACATCGTTGGCCTCACCAATAAGTCAGACAGCTACCCAGCGCAATTATCCGGCGGACAAAAACAGCGCGTGGCAATTGCCCGTGCGCTGGCCAGTAAACCCAATGTGGTCTTGTGCGATGAACCGACCTCGGCACTGGATGCAGAAACCACACGCGAAGTGCTCGATACCCTGCGTGATATCAATCAGCGCCTTGGTGTCACTATCGTCATTGTCAGTCATGAACTATCTGTACTCAGCACTATCTGCAACAAGGTGGCAGTTATCGAAGATGGTGAAATTGCCGAGAGTTTTTCACTGGCTGATACAGGCATCCTGCGCAAGACTGCACTGGGCCGTGAGCTGGCTTTCCATGGTCAAGAGAATAGCAGCAATGTACAGTGGAAGGAATTAAGCCATGTTTGAAAACTTGATTTCATTATTGCCTGAACTGGGTACAGCCGCGCTACAGACTTTTACCATGCTGGCCATAGGCCTGAGTGCGGCAGTGTTGATAGGTGGCCCGCTGGGTGTTTTGCTTTTCCTGGTAGGAGATGGGCAGTCGCTGCAAAACCGTGCGCTGGCAGTTTTCCTGGGCTGGCTGGTGAATACCATACGCTCCTTCCCTTTCATTATTTTGCTGGTGGCGCTCGTGCCGTTCACACGTTTCATAGTCGGCACCTCAATAGGCCCGCTGGCAGCAGCCGTGCCTCTGTCGATTGCGGCGATTCCCTATTTCGCGCGACTGGTAGAACAAAGTTTTCGTGAAGTGCCACGCGGCGTCATTGAAGCTGCGCATGCGATGGGTGCGTCTGAGTTGCAAATCATTCTCCGCGTCTTGCTGGTGGAAGCGCGCAGCGGTCTGGTGCTGGCACTGACTGTATTGGCGATCAGCTTCCTGTCTTACTCTGCTGTTGCTGGTGTGGTGGGTGGCGGTGGCATAGGTGACCTGGCGATACGTTATGGCTATTACCGCTTCCAGACCGATGTCATGTTCATCACGGTTGCCCTGCTGATTGCACTGGTGCAGATCATACAGTTCACGGGCAACCGCATTGCCCGCCATATCGATAAACGCTAACTCTTTAATTTTCAAAAGGACACTCTCATGTATCGTCGCCCATTCCTGCTAGCCACACTGACTCTTGCACTTGCTACTACTCTGACCACTTCAGCATTTGCCAAAGACCCGAAAGAACTGGTGATAGGCACCAGTGCTGGCCCCTATGCTGATCAGGTCAAACTGGGTATCAAACCTATACTGGAAAAACAAGGCTACAAGGTCAAGGTGGTTGAATTCAATGATTACATACAACCCAACTTTGCACTGGCAGAAGGCTCACTGGATGCAAATGCCTTCCAGCACATTATCTATCTGAAGAAATTCTCGACCGACAATAAACTGGCACTGTCAGAATTGATCAAGGTGCCGACTGCGCCGATTGCCATCTACAGCAAAAAGCATAAATCCCTGAACGAAGTCAAAGAAGGAGCTACCGTTGCCTTGCCGAATGACCCGACCAACCAGGCGCGGGCGCTGGTCTTGCTGGATCAACTGGGCTGGATCAAGCTGAAGGCAAATATAGACCCCATCCGTGCATCTGAAAAAGATGTCGCAGACAACCTCAAGAAAATCAAACTAATACCGCTGGAAGCAGCACAATTGCCACGCTCTCTCGAAGATACTGATTTCTCTTTCGTGAACGGCAATTTCGCACTGGCGTCTGGTCTCAAACTCAATGAAGCACTGGCTCGTGAAAAAATCTCTGCCAATTACCAAAACCTGGTTGCCATACGCACTGATGACAAAAGCAAACCCTGGGTAAAAGACCTGGAAGCAGCTTATCGTTCCAAAGAATTTCTGGAAGTGACGAATAAGCATTTCGCCGGTTTCTCCAAGCCTGATTATCAGCAAGCACTTGAAGTCGCAGCCAAATAGATATTTAGCATGAGTAAAAAGCTTATCCGCTTCAATGCATTCCAGATGAACACCGTCGGGCATCAATCACCCGGCATGTGGCGTCACCCCAGGGATAATAGTCATCGCTACACCAGCGCAGATCACTGGACAGAGCTGGCACGTTTGCTGGAAGAAGGCTTGTTTGATGCCATCTTTCTGGCAGATGTGCTCGGTGTATATGACGTCTATGCCGGTGACACCGATGCCGCATTACGCCATGCGATACAAGTGCCACTGAATGATCCACTAGCATTGGTTCCACTGATGGCCAGCGTCACCACGCATCTGGGTTTTGGCGTGACTTGCGCACTGACTTATGAACACCCTTATACCTTTGCGCGACGCATCTCTACGCTAGATCATTTGACACAGGGACGCATAGGCTGGAATATCGTGACTGGTTATCTGGATAGTGCAGCCCGTAACCTGGGCCTGCAAAAACAACTAAGCCATGATGAGCGCTATGACCTGGCGGATGAGTACATGGAAGTGGTTTATAAGTTATGGGAAAAAAGCTGGGATGAACATGCTGTCGTGCGCGATAAGGAGCGTGGGATTTATACCGACCCGGCGCATGTGCATGCCATTAATCATCATGGCAAATACTATAGCGTGCCGGGCATACATTTGTCCGAGCCTTCACCGCAAAGAACGCCTTTGTTGTTCCAGGCGGGTAATTCCGCACGCGGCACTGCCTTTGCGGCGCAGCATGCAGAATGCACTTTCGTCAGCGGCCCCAGCAAGCAAGTCGTAAAACGTTATGTCGATGATACGCGTGCTGCATTGAAAACTGCCGGGCGCGAAGCTGGCGATGTATATATCTATGCACAGGCATTGATCATCACGGCAGAAAGCAGCGAAGCTGCAAAAGCCAAATATCAGGAATATCGCCAGTACATCGATATCGAAGCGTCACTGGTTTTATTGTCTGGCTGGACAGGTGTGGATTTTTCGAAGTTGCCGCTAGATGCGACTATCGATTACATAGAATCTGAGGCAGGCCGCTCTGCGCTAGCCTCATTCAGTTCTGCTGACCCTGGCAGGAAATGGACAGTGCGCGAAGCTGCAGAATTTATCGCCATCGGTGGCCGCGGGCCGGTGTTTGTTGGTGATGCCAGGGAAGTGGCTGATCAACTCGAAGCATGGCTGGATGAAACCGGCATAGATGGCTTCAACCTGACATTCGCGCTGGCGCATGAAACCATCAGGGATGTGGTGAAGTTCATCGTACCGGAATTGCAGGCACGTAGCCGTTACAAGACCAGTTATAGCGATGGCACTTTGCGCCAGCAACTGTTCCAACGCGGCTCACGTCTGCCAGAAAACCATATAGGCAGGAATACGCATATCCACAGCAGGCTGGACTATGCTGCCTGACGCTGCACTGACCATGACAAAAGCGGGTTTATTTAAAAGTTTGCCTGCACCCCGGATTTTGACTGAAATATAATCGAAAAATTGCATTTATACCAGCATTTCTGAATGGCAAGCTAATAAGCATTTTTTGTAGCTTTGCAAAGAAAAAGTGCATAATTTTGCAATCCTGCCCGCCTATTGGTAGGATTAGTCCTTTTCATGCTTGCCATTAATGGTACATGGATATAATTCTGACACGAGAGCAAGATAATGTTTCTCAAGTGAAAGAATTTGGGCAGTATGCAGATTTACACTAATTTTCCACCGGATGCCATGCAAAACAGCCTGACGCGCAAGCCTATCGAAATCAAGATTTCTACTGTTGTTGCTGTTGCAATTTTGCTGCATGACTCCGCTTTCCCTGTGCTGGAAGCCGCATTGCAGGAAATGACTGCAGGTTCGCCCGATTTTTTTGATGACGAATTTGCAGTCATCGATGTGGAAGCAATTACTGAACAGGCGCTGGACTGGAATGCCCTGATCCCACTGTTCAAGTCGCATGGCCTGAACCCGGTTGCAGTGCGCCATGCGCGTGAAGAAGATCATGCCACCATACGTGGGCACGGTTTGAGCATAGACGTGGTCAGCAAACCCAGGGCAGAGCCTGAACTTAAAGTTGATGCACAAGTTGAACCGCAGCCGGCCCCGGTAGAAGTCGTCGCTGAAGTAGCCCCCGTCCCTGCACCCGTTGCAGTTGAACCACAGGTCATCATCCGCAATATGCCTGCCATGGTGATCGATACGCCAGTGCGTGCTGGCCAGCGTATCTATGCGCGCGGGGCTGATCTGATTATCACAGCGTCGGTGAATAATGGTGCTGAAGTGATTGCCGATGGCAGTATCCATATTTATGCGCCTTTGCGTGGTCGCGCCCTGGCTGGGGCGACGGGAAATACAGAGGCCAGGATTTTTGCCTTGTCCATGGAAGCCGAGCTGGTTTCCATCGCCGGGATTTACCGTACGTTTGAAAACGGTTTTCCACCGTTACTGCCGCATCATCCGGTTCAAGTTAAACTGCTTGGTGACAGTATTGAAGTATCATCAGTGAAATCAGCAGGTTAATCTGCAGCTTGTACTGGAGATTAGCAGCCTCAATTTTCAGTATCTTCGGATAGATAAAAGGAGTTATTTGTGGCAAGAATCATCGTTGTGACATCCGGTAAGGGCGGCGTAGGCAAGACCACTTCCAGTGCCAGTTTTTCTTCTGGCCTGGCCATGCGCGGACATAAAACCGCCGTGCTGGACTTTGACGTGGGCCTGCGTAATCTTGACCTTATCATGGGCTGTGAACGCCGCGTCGTGTATGACCTGGTGAATGTCATCAGCGGTGAAGCGACGCTGAACCAGGCTCTCATCAAAGATAAGCACTGCGATAATTTGTATATTTTGCCAGCATCACAGACCCGCGATAAAGACGCCTTGACAGAAGAAGGCGTGGAACGCGTGCTCAATGAGCTGATCAAGATGGATTTTGAATTCATCGTCTGCGATTCGCCTGCCGGCATAGAGCGCGGCGCCGTCATGGCGCTGACCTTTGCTGATGAAGCCATCGTCGTGACCAACCCTGAAGTCTCGTCGGTCAGGGATTCTGACCGTATCCTGGGTATCATCCAGGCCAAGTCCAAGCGTGCCCAGGCAGGTGGAGAACCGGTCAAGGAACATCTGCTGATTACCCGTTATTCACCAAAAAGGGTGGAAGCCGGTGAGATGTTGTCTTATACCGATGTACAAGAAATCTTGCGCATCCCTCTGATTGGTGTTATTCCTGAATCCGAAGCAGTACTTCATGCATCTAATCAAGGTAATCCTGCCATTCACATGAAGGGTAGTGATGTTTCAGATGCCTATGAGGACGTGGTTTCACGCTTTTTGGGCACAGAAGTACCTTTGCGTTTCATTACTTACGAAAAACCGGGGCTGCTGCAACGCATTTTCGGAGGCAAATAATATGGCTCTGCTTTCATTTTTATTTAATACCAAACCTAAAACCGCCAATATGGCGAAGGAGCGCCTGCAAATCATCATTGCACGCGAGCGCACGGGCCGTGAGGGTGGTTATGATTTTTTGCCGGCATTGCGCGAAGAACTGATCGCCGTGATTTCCAAATACACCAAGGTCAATCCGGAAGACATCAAGGTCTCCCTGGATAAACAAGGTAACCTGGAAGTATTGGATGTAAACGTGGTTCTGCCGGAACTAGAATTACGTAGTTGAGATCCAAATTGTATTGCATTGCTGAGACGAGCAATGCAAAAACAAAGAAAAGTAATAAATAAGCAATAAAATTTGTAATTACCGGATTCCTTTGTCGAAAATTTGTAACAACAAGTAAGATGTGTTTTTTTCACATTTTTTCACATTTACTTATTTTTTCACTTGCTTTCGATATAATGGAAGTTATTCCACTTTATTTGCCGGACATCAACGGTAACATCCCATGAGAATCGCTGTACTTGACGACGACAATAATTTGCTCGAATTGGTCTGCACCATATTGAATGCAGCCGGTCATACGACTCACCCTTTCCTGAGCGGGAAAGAGATGCTGCATCAATTGCGCAGGGAGAGTTACGACATGCTGATACTCGACTGGCAAGTGCCTGACCTGAGTGGCACTGAGATCTTGCACTGGGTGCGCGAAAAACTCTCGCCTACCCTGCCGGTGCTGTTCATGACCAGTCGTTCTGGTGAAGACGATATCGTGGCTGGCCTGGCTGCCGGTGCTGATGATTACATGATCAAGCCCATACGCCGCAGTGAAATGGTGGCGCGGGTACAGGCTTTATTACGTCGTGCCTACCCTACCCAGGCAGCGTCCGAGCATCTGCAATTTGGCATCTACAAATTTGAAACCCGCGCTGGCCGCGTCAGTGTCAATGAAGTACCGGTAGAGATGACACAGAAAGAATTCGACCTGGCCCTGCTGCTGTTCCGCAACCTTGGTCGCCCGCTGTCCCGCGCCTATATACTGGAAGCAGTATGGTCACGTGATGTGGATATCCCTTCCCGCACCATGGACACGCACATCTCCCGAGTACGCAGCAAGCTGGAATTGCGACCGGAAAACGGCTACCGCCTGGCGCCCGTCTATAGTTACGGTTACCGCCTGGAACAAATGACACCAGAATAAACACCTCCGGGGCAGCCAAGGCTGCCCCGGAAAGCTTTTCCCAACAAGGAGTCCCGCATGAGACTAAGCCCCCCCCTACTCTTGCGACAAATACCTAACTGCCTGATATTAAGCCTGGCCCTGGCAACCCCTGCCTATGTCTTTGCCAACCAGCCTGCGGCTACCCCGGGCAGTTTCATCAATACCCCGCCAGACATGACTTATTTCGCCCTGCAAGGCGATACCCTGTCCGCCATCGCCAAGCGCTACACAGAAAAAACCAGCAACTGGCAAATCCTGGGCAAACGTAACAATATAGGCAATGACAGGACCATACCCATAGGTACAGCCATCCTGATACCTTTGGAGTTATTGCCGGAAGAAGCCAGTGAAGCCAAGGTCATCGCCATGACTGGCAACCCTGCCTATAAAGCCGCCGATGGCACGACAGGCAACCTGGCATTGGGTAGCGTTTTGAAGGAAGGTGCGCAAATCAGCACCGATAAGAACGGTTTCCTGACCCTGTCCTTGCCGGATGACTCTCGTATATCCATCCCATCGAATAGCAATGTCAGCCTCTCCAGGCTGCGCAAAACCAAATACACAGCCAGCCCGCGCACTGAAGTCACGCTCTTGCAGGGCAAGGTAGAGTCACGCGTCTCTTCGCTGGTCAGTAACAAGGGCCGCTTTGAAGTACGCACCAATCTGGCCGTGGCCGGCGTACGAGGCACCAATTTCCGTGTAGGCGTGAATGATGACGGGATCGCCAATGAAGTGCTGGAGGGCGGCGTTGCAGTGAATAACGCACTCGCCAAGAAGAAGGATGAACTGGTGTTGACCGCAGGCAAGGGGAATATCATTTCTGCGACAGGCATAGGCAAGGCTGTCGACTTGCTGCCACCACCACAGATGAATGACAGTTATTTGCAGCAAGAACGTCCTACCCTGCAATTCCAGGTGGAAACCACGCCAGAAGCGGCGGGCTATCGCGTGCAAATTGCCAAAGACAAGGACATCATCGATGTTCTGGCAGAGAATCGCTACAAGGAAAACCGCTTCAAGTTTGATGGCTTTGCCGATGGCAATTATTTTGTACGCATCACTGCCATCGACAAGCTGGGCCTGGAAGGTCTGCCTTTGGTCAAAGCTGTGACTTTAAAAGCGCGCCCCGAACCACCTTTCACTGTGCAGCCTAAAAACAAGGTCAGGGCTGAGCGTCTGGATTTTGCTTGGACCGAAGCCAGCAATGCCGTCAGCTACCATTTGCAATTGGCCAGGGATGCAGGATTCAAAGACTTGCTGATCGATAAAGCTGATCTCAAGCAAGTGCAGTTCAGCGCCGATCGCCCCAAGGATGGTGAATATTACTGGCGCGTAGCAACCGTGGCGAGCAACAATGGTAAAGCGGATCATGGCCCCTATAGTGACGTACAGAAATTCAGCGTCTTGCCGGTCACCAGCCTGGCACCACCAGACGAGGGCAATGGCAATCAGCTGTCCTTCAGTTGGGCATCCGAGCCGGGTCAAAAATTCCTGATACAGATCAGCATGGATGCCGGATTCAAGAAGCTGTATCTGGACAAGGAACTCGACAAGGCCGAGCTGAAGATCAATCGTCCTGAAGCAGGGACTTATTTCATCCGGGTACGCTCAACCGACCCGGATGGCTATGTCAGTGCTTTCACCGCCACCCAAAAAATCACCCTGCTGCCACGCTGGACCAGTGGTGATGGCACGGCGATACAAAGCGGTGGCGGGCCGGTAGGTACCAATTATTGAGATATTATTGAGATACAATCACATAAGGTCAGATCAATAGCATCACTACATGAAAAACAGCCACTTACAAGTAGAACGAATTGCACTACGGGAGTGGCTGGTTCTCAGTACCATAATCCTCCTCTTCACCACCGGCCTTTTGTATTACAAGGCGCTGGAGCGGGCTGACCTGGTCTTGTATGACAGACTCATGCAAGTCAATTCCCGCCCGGCGCGGGATGACATCATCATCGTTGGCATAGATAGCCATAGCCTTTCTGAGCTGGGCAAGTGGCCCTGGCCGCGCCTGCGTCATGCAGAACTCATCAAGCAAATCAGCGCCGCCCAGCCGATTGCCATAGGCATGGACTTTGTATTTACCGAAGCCGAAGAGCGCGATGAACAAGCCAAAAATGGTGACCAGCAACTGGCAGAAGCCATCGTCCGCAGCAATAACGTGGTTTTACCCCTGATTTCAGAAAATGCTGGCAGGGGCTTGATGACCGTGCGCCCCACCCCCTTGCTGGCTAGTGCGGCACGCCAGCTGGCCCATATCAATCTGGAGCTGGACAAGGATGGAGTGGCCCGCAGCGTGTTTTTGCGCGAAGGCATGAATGGCGAGTGGTGGCCACATTTTGCCCTGGCCCTGGCTGACATAGGCAGCAAGACCACGCCAGGGACCGAGACTGATTTACCCGGTGAGCGTCTGACAGCAGCTGTGCGCAATGCACCGACCGAGCCTGGCACCTGGCAGCGCGATTATTTGATGCATATCCCCTTTGCTGGCAGCAGCGGGCACTTCCGTACCGTGCCCTATGTCAGCGTCTTGCGGGGTGAGGTGCCAGCCGACTTTTTCAAGAATAAGTATGTCCTGGTCGGGCCGACGGCAAGCGCCATGGCCGACTCCTTTCCCACCCCAGTGTCAGGGAATGAAGGCATGATTTCCGGTGTCGAGATCAATGCCAATATCCTCGCTGCCCTGCTGGACCAGCACAGCATACGGACAGCGCCACCTGCCTATCTCTACCTGTTCAATTTGCTGGCAGTCGCACTGGCCTTGATGGCTTACCAAATGTTATCGCCGCGCAAGGCCCTGCTGGCCACTGCCGTGGTGGCAGTCATAGGCATCCTGGGCAGTTGGGCCAGCCTGCGCTATAGCGGCTATTGGGCAGCGCCAACCACTGCCTTGCTGGCACTGGCACTGGCTTATCCTTTGTGGAGCTGGCGCAGGCTGGAAGCGGCAATCCGCTTCCTGGCAGAAGAGTTCAGGATACTTGACCAGGAGCCGCATCTCTTGCCCGAGTTTATCGATGATGATGAAGAACAACCCGGTCGCGCCCTGACCGATACCCTGGAGCAAAGCATCAATGCCATGCGCGAAGCTGTCGACAGGGTGCGTGACTTGCGCCAGTTTGTCAGTGACAGTCTGGCCAGTCTGCCCGATGCCACCATGGTCACTACCACCGATGGCAATGTCTTGCTGGCCAACCAGCCCGCCCTGGCTTATTTCGCCAGTATAGGCATGCCCAAGGTGCATGATGCCCTGGTCCCCTATCTGTTTGCCAAGATGTCACCACCACAAAGCGGTGAATCCGGTCTGGATACCAGCTTTAGCTGGTGGGATTTGCTTGATATCAAACATAGCAAGGCCATGTCACAAGGGATAGAAGTGCGCGACCCGCAGGGCAAGGATTTGCTGATCAAGAGCGCACCGAGTTACAACGGTGAAAAGCAACTGGTAGGCTGGATAGTCAGCCTCATCGATATCACCAGCGTGCGCGCAGCAGAGCGCAGCCGGGATGAAACCCTGCATTTTATCTCCCATGACATGCGTGCGCCGCAGGCCTCTATACTGGCTTTGCTGGAATTACAAAAAGATGCGGCAACCGCTTTGTCTACAGAAGAATTCATGTCTCGCATAGAAAAAGCTTCACGCTCCACCCTGGGCCTGGCAGATAATTTCGTGCAACTGGCGCAGGCAGAGTCGCAGAATTATCGCTATGAAGAAGCCGACTTCCAGGACATCCTGCTGGTAGCGACAGAAGAAATGTGGTCGCTGGCGCGCAGCAAGAATATCCGCATACAAACAAAAATCCAGGATGAAGAATTCCCGGTCCTGGTAGATCACTCCCTGATGACCAGGGTGTTGACCAATCTGCTATCAAATGCCATCAAATACAGCCCTAGAGATACCACGATTACCTGCTCACTGATACGTGAGCAACACCTGGCCGATTCCGTCATCGTCTGCTCCATAGCAGACCAGGGTTACGGTATTACCAGGGCAGACCAGACCAAGCTGTTCCAGCGCTTCCAGCGCTTCAAGACCAATGAACAACCCAGGAATGATGGCATAGGCCTGGGCATGGTCTTCGTCAAGGCGGTTCTGGACAGGCATCAGGCCAGCATAGATTTTACTAGCGTGCCTAACGAGGGTACGACCTTTAATGTGCGCATCCCTGCCGATCTGGATTAAGAAGCAGGCATGCTTGCCAACATTATTGCAGCAATGCATTCTTACTCATTTGCATGTTGCAAAAATAACATAATTCAGCAGTAGTAGAGTCTCTTGATATGCATCAAACAGCGCGGCTCGAGAAAATGCTCATGCAACGCGCTATAATGGAGGCTTATATCCTCCCCAAAAGCTTACTTTCAGCGTATTTCAATGCAACTGTCTGCCGTAGGCCTCAACCACACGACCGCGCCGCTGTCCTTGCGCGAAAAGGTCGCCTTCTCGCCTGAGCAAATAGCTCAGGCCGTGGTGGCTGCGCGTGCCTGGTTTGGCCGTGATGGTGATATGGCAAGACATGCCAATGAAGCAGCGATCCTGTCAACTTGCAACCGCACTGAACTGTATGCCGCCTGTAAAGGCGACAATGCTGTCGATACCGCTGCCCACTTTTTGGCAGATTTCCACAAGCTGCCCTACGCAGATTTGCGTCCGCATTTATACACCCTGCCGCAAGACAATGCGGTCAGACATGCTTTTCGCGTTGCCTCTGGCCTGGATTCCATGGTCATAGGCGAGCCGCAAATCCTGGGGCAAATGAAAGATGCGGTGCGCCAGGCAGAAGCCGCTGGTGGCCTGGGTACTTATTTGCACCAGATGTTCCAGCGCAGCTTTGCTGTCGCGAAGGAAGTACGCACTACCACAGAAATAGGCGCGCACAGTGTCTCCATGGCTGCCGCTGCGGTCAGATTATCACAACGTATTTTTGACAAGATTGCTGACCAGCATGTCTTGTTTATCGGTGCGGGCGAGATGATAGAGTTGTGCGCCACCCATTTTGCAGCGCAAAACCCCAAGTCGCTGACGATCGCCAACCGTACGCTGGAACGTGGCGAAGCCCTGGCCCATCGTTTCAGCGGCAAGGCCATACGCCTGGCAGACTTGCCACAGCAACTGGCGCAATTCGATATTATCGTCTCCTGTACGGCCTCGTCCTTGCCCATCATAGGGCTGGGTCTGGTGGAACGTGTGGTCAAGGCGCGCAAGCACCGCCCCATTTTCATGGTCGACCTGGCAGTGCCACGCGATATAGAACCAGAAGTCGCCAAGCTTGATGACGTATTTTTATATACTGTTGATGATCTGGGTACGGTTGTGCAAACTGGCCTGGAAAGCCGTCAGGCTGCCGTTGCCCAGGCAGAAGCCATCATAGAAACCCGCGTGCAATCCTTCATGCACTGGGTCGATGGCCGTGCTGTCGTGCCAGTCATACAGGATTTGCATGAAAGCAGCGAGCAACTGCGCCTGACAGAACTCGAACGAGCACGCAAGATGCTGGCACGCGGTGATGATATAGACGCCGTACTCGAAGCACTGTCCAAGGGCATCACTGCCAAATTTCTGCATGGCCCACAACAGGCTTTGCACCAGGCCAGCGGCGATGAACGCGCCCGCCTGGCAACCTTGTTACCTCAATTATTCCGCACCAAGCGTTAGCGACCGCTACGCTGCTGGCCTGTCCGCGTAAGCGCGGGTTATAGGCACATCTCATCTGGGTCAAACTGACCCGCCTTATCATTAGCCTTATTCGCTATACAGCAAAAGAGTACATCATGAAACCATCAATGCTACACAAGCTGGACCAGCTTGCCGAACGCCTGGACGAAGTCGGCCACCTGCTCATGCAGGAAGGTGCTACCAACGACATGGACACCTACCGCAAACTCAATCGTGAGCATGCCGAACTCGATCCGCTGGTCGCCCTGTACAACAACTACAAACAGTCCCAGGCCGATATCGCCGAAGCCGAGCTCATGCTCAGCGACCCGGACATGAAGGCCTTTGCGCAGGAAGAAATCGAAGCCGCCAAGAACACCATGCAAACACTGGAAAGTGATTTGCAAAAAATGTTGTTACCCAAGGACCCGAATGACGAGCGCAATATCCTCATGGAAATCCGCGCTGGCACGGGTGGTGATGAAGCCGCCCTGTTTGCCGGTGACTTGCTGCGCATGTATATGCGCTTTGCCGAGCGCAACCGCTGGCAGACTGAGATCGTGTCCGAATCGCCATCGGAACTGGGTGGCTACAAGGAGGTCATCGTGCGCCTGGCTGGCCAGGGTGTCTATTCCAAACTCAAATTTGAATCCGGCGGCCACCGCGTGCAGCGCGTACCCGCAACAGAAACCCAGGGCCGCATCCACACCTCGGCCTGTACTGTTGCCGTCATGCCCGAGGCGGATGAGCTGGCGGACGTGGTCATCAACAATGCTGACCTGCGCATAGACACCTTCCGCGCCAGTGGTGCCGGTGGTCAGCATATCAACAAGACTGACTCCGCCGTGCGCCTGACGCATATCCCTACCGGCATTGTGGTGGAATGCCAGGATGGCCGCAGCCAGCATCAAAATAAGGCTCAAGCCATGCGCGTGCTGGCGACCCGCATCATGGATGGCCAATTGCGCGAGAAGCAGGCCAAGGAAGCAGCGACTCGTAAAAGCCTGATAGGCTCAGGCGACCGTAGTGAGCGCATACGTACCTACAATTACCCGCAAGGCCGCATGACCGATCACCGTATCAACCTGACCCTGTACAAGCTGGACTTCATCATGGACGGTGAACTCAATGAGCTGACGACCGCACTGGTAGCAGAACACCAGGCAGAATTGCTGGCTGAGCTGGGTGATGATTGACACAACTGTTGCAGCCTATCCATCAGGTAAAACATGCTTTCGCGTAATATCATGATTTTTTGATTGCGCAATGGCAGTAAACTGTCGGATACTCGCTGCCACTATCATGTGATGCAGAACTAAAACATCGGGCCTGCATCCAATACCTATACTTTCATCGCGTTCACCATGAATCTGTCGAAAAAAATTCTGCTGTCGGTTGCTATTACTTGTGTAGGTTTGCTGGCGGCTGCCATGTATTTGCAAATCGTCGAAAGAATGCTGCCTTGCCCCTTGTGTGTATTCCAGCGCTACGCCTTTGCCCTGATCGCGATTTTCTGCCTGATTGCGGTAGCAACGGATGGCATCCTGCACCGTCTCACTACCGGCATGGCTTTATTATCTGGCCTGATCGGTGCAGGCGTCGCTGGCAAACATGTCTGGATACTCGAACACCCTGCCCTGTCTTGTGGCATAGATCCACTGGAAACCGGCTTGAACAGCATTTTCCTGGCGCAATGGTGGCCAGCCATGTTCAAGGCAGATGGCCTATGTGAAACCCCTTACCCACCTACCCTGGGTTTGTCCTTGCCAGCCTGGGCAGGCATATTCTTTATATTATTTAGCCTGACCCTGTTGATTGTCTTGATACGCAATCAAAAAACCCAGCGCGGCATGTTTGGCCCCTCACGCTAATGCTGGACTGGCTACAGCCTGGCATCACCCTGGCTGGCTGTGAAAACGCCAGCCCGCTGGAACGCATAGATACCCGCCTGCTGCTCATGCATGGCCTGGGATTGACACGCATACAACTGATTACCTGCTCAGAACAGGCGCTGGATGCCAGTCAGGCCCAAGTGCTACGCGAACTATTCCAACGCCGCCTGCATGGCGAACCAATCGCCTACATTGTCCAAGAACGTGAGTTTTTTGGCTTGAATTTCCATGTCACACCCGATGTCTTGATTCCCCGGCCGGATACTGAACTACTGGTGGAATTGGCGCTCAAATATGCCCCACCCGATTCCAGCTTGCTTGATCTCGGCACAGGCTCAGGTGCCATCGCCATCTCAGTAGCACATCAAAGGCCGGACCTCACCGTCTGCGCCCTGGATATCAGTCCGGCAGCATTGGCTGTCGCGCAAGAAAATGCCAGGCAGCATTTACGGCCAGGCCAACTGGAGTTGTTACAAAGCGACTGGTATCAGGCGGTTGCAGGAAGAAAATTTAATACCATCGTCAGTAACCCGCCCTACATCGTCAAGGGCGATCATCACCTCAGTGAAGGCGACCTGCGTTTTGAACCCCTGAGCGCCTTGACTGATCATGGCGATGGCTTGAGTGCTTATCGTAGCCTGATCAATCAGGCGCATTTACATTTGCAAAGCAGGGGCTGGATCTTGATGGAGCATGGCTATGACCAGGCAGAAGCTGTGCGTGATTTACTGACAAGGGCTGGACTTGTAAAAGCGCAAAGCTGGAGAGACCTGGCGGGAATAGAGCGGGTCTCTGGCGCGCAATTGCAGAAATAAAATTGGCGCGAACTGCGCCAATTTTCATTTGGATGAAACCGAATCTAGTTCCTAGATGGGAAAAGTCCTTGCGTCGCGATGATGTAGTTCAACCCCAGATAAGGTTGCATATTGGAAATTGTAGCACTTGATTCGACAGGCACAGTCAAAGGTGTGTCGCTACCAGTATTTGAGTTAGTGACACTACCAGTGCCCGTTACTGTGGTTGTTACTCCACCCAAAGTTACAGGCGTTGTAGGCTGAGTGCTGGCAGGCAAGTAAATAGCAGCACCAGATTGGCCACCCGAAGTGCTCGTCAGTCCACCATTATTTGCCACTGCTGCCAAACCACCATTTACACCTGTACCAACGTTTATCGTCGTCAAAGCTGACATGCCAGCCATATCTACACTTGCTGCATGCGTATGTGAAGGCAAATTCGCTGTTGTCAGTGCGACAGTTGCCGTACCACTAGAATTCACCGTTGCATTGTTGCTGCCAGAAAACTGACCTTGTATCACCGGGTCCAGTCCAGGCCCAAATCCTTGGGAACCGACGGCCACACGACCACGCAAGTCTGGCAAGCCAAAAGTGTTTACACCATCCCCACCATAGTTGGTTCCAAGCAAAGAAAACAAGGCCTGATTCTGAGCAATAGATAACAATTGCCCACTACAAAATGCCCAGCCAACTGGCGCAAAATTAAATGCAACAGGCATGATCGTACCAACAAATACATTCATTTCTTACTCCAGGTTAGCTTGCGATTGAATGACACAGTCCTACAGTCAACTGCCACTGTATTATTGATAAAAAATGGTGCAAAAGATTGCACCATTTTTCCTAAATGAAACGTGGTTTAGTTCCTTGAGGGGAAAATACCTTCCATCGCAATAATATAGTTCAAACCCAGGTAAGGTTGCATATTAGAAATTGTTGCACTCGATACAACAGGTACTGTCAATGGTGTGCCGCTACCGGTATTTGAGTTAGTCACAGTTCCCGTGCCCGTTACCGTGGTTGTTACACCTCCTAAAGCTACAGGAGTTGTAGGTGGAGTACTTGCTGGCAAATAAATAGCCGCTCCAGACTGACCACCCGCAGTGCTGGTCAAACCACCATTATTTGCCACTGCTGCTAGGCCCCCATTCGTCCCGGTACCAACATTGATCGTTGTACTCGCCGTCAAACCGCTCAGACTCAAACTAGCCGTGTGGGTATGTGAAGGCATGTTTGACGTGTTCAACGTAATCGTAGCAGTACCGTTAGAAATAACAGTTGCGTTATTTGAACCTGCCTTCTCGCCTTGTGCCACATTGGCCAAGCCCGGACCTTGTGCTTGCGAACCAACAACTACACGACCACGCAAATCAGGTATCCCAAACGTGTTTTGCCCATCGCCGCCATACATGGTGCCCAGCAAAGCAAACATGGCAGAATTTTGTTGGATAGGTACTGTTTGCCCATTGCAGAACAGCCAGCCACGTGGAGGATAATTAAAACCTACGGCCAATATGGTTCCCATAAATGCATCCATTGCATACTCCAATTAAGTTAATGTTTAAACGAGGACGGTGCCAACTATTCTGTATCCAGCCACAATGAGCAGGGCTTTTATGTCGACCTTTATTCTTTTGCCTTTTCATATCCAAACAACAAATAATTTCAAAAAAAGCAAACCAATTCTACAACTCTTATATGCAAATAACACTGCAATTGTTTTCACGCAACACTACTTAACATATTTTAACTTTCTGACGTAAGCTCTCTAATTTCGAATAAATTTCTGTGCAGTGTTGCATGTACTGAAGTTCCATCCCATGGGTCTGAAGTCGTGCCGATTGCGGGTCACCGGTAAAACTGATATGCCTGTTTTTTGAATGCAAGCCCGATCTTGCTTTTAGCTTCTGCATTTCACGGTCTTCGCATTCAATTTGAAATAGAGCCAGTAATTCTTCCCACAAAATCCCAGGCAATTGCGGATAGTTCAACAAGATCAGGTTTGCAGTCAAAGCATGCTCATCAGCAGAACGAAACATACTGCTTAATACGCTGGCTGCATATAAATCGAAATCGCCAGGAAGCATGTGTTGCGCGTCAGGCTTGAGCCGTGACGTGTTCAACAAACCCGGTATCATCTGTGGGCCACGCTGGCGTCGATGCGAAGCCAGGACAGCGGCGGGCTCCCTGTACAAGAATACGATGGGGATATCTGGATAGGCCGACCGTACAAAATCGACCCAGGGCAAATGCCAGCTATCAAATTTGATAAAGAAATGCCTCTCTTCCATATGACGTTTTTGCCCTAACGCTGCAATCAGATGCCGGAATATAGAGACCGCACCTGGCAAGTCATGGTGTGCATGATGGTAGCGAAAAAAAGCATCTATCACTGGCGGTTCAGACATGACTATGCACTGTGGCAGCGAGGCCAGCATTTGTGTCAGCAAGGTCGAACCGCAGCGTGACACATGAAATATAAACGCCGTTGGCCCAACCTGCGTCAAGTCCTGGACTTGCTCAGACAACAGCGATAGTGGCGTCTGGCATAACTGCCTTTGTTCACGGTTTTGCTGGTTCAGTGTGTCGAGAAAAAATGATTCGAGAAACCTGTGCAATCCCACATGACGCCAGCACAAATCGCCTGTTGACGTATCGATCGCTACGGGGAACCACCCTTGCATGGAAGCCAGTTGTTGATAGTCAATCTGCTGGCCGCGCAACAATGCTCTCTCTTCAGCTTCAAAGCCGGGTTTGCTTGCCATGGTATTCCCATCTTGTTAATCTGTGACTTGATGTCCGAGCCTGATGGACTCAAGGCGATGGGCGATTTGCAAGCCAGCAGCCTGACCACTGGCGCGCAGCATGGCGATCACCTCATGCACATTGCCATCATGGATGGCAGGATCATCATATTTAGGTTGAGGTCTTGCGATCCACCCTGCTGCAAGAAATACTTGCTCCAGCCAGGCATTGCTGACGCAATCAAGCATCAGATGTACCCTGGCAAATGGGCCAGGATTAACAACACCATGCAAACAGGCTGCATTCAGGTACCAAGTATCACCTGCGGAAAAATGCACCTCTTCGCCGTCAATTTTAAACAGGACATCAGGTGTCGTAGTAATTGGTATGTGGAGGCGCGTAATACCATCTTCCAACGAGGTGCCATCGTCCCGGTGCTCCTTGATCATGCCGCCAGCCTGCAAGGCCATCAGACGCACCGACGTTTTTTCACATTGGAAAAAATCGATGACTTCGCGCATATATGGACAGCCTTGCATCAAGACCGTGTCCTGGAAATTACCTTCATTGACCGGCATGATGTGATCAATACGCCCATCGACTGCACGCAAGGGCAGGCATAACCAGTCCTTGACATAGGCATTAGTGTTGAAATGGCGTATCCATTCAGAGGCTTCAAGTTGCACCAGCTCAGCACGTAAGCGCGGCAAGTCAAATGAATATGGCAGCTTCAGATAAGAACTGGGGGAGCGACCAAATTCAGCCATTGCACTGACCTGCCAATGAAAAGTTTATGCTGTCAAGGTGGCTCGCAGGCAATGCATCATGTAAATCGTCTTGAGCGGCCCGTGCCTTACCACGCCAATGCATTTGTTCGAACAAGTGATCGGCACTGTGCACTACGAATCCCATCTGCAAATACAAACCCCGTGCGACAAAATTGGTTTGCTCCACTGCCAGACTGATGCCTATGTCCTTGCCCTGCGCCTCTAGTTGCATCGCATTCAGGATTATCCTTGCTATTCCTTGCCTTTGGGCATGAGGGGCGATTGCAATATCAATCAGCCGCAAATCTGTCTCACCTGTATCAATAATGATACGCCCGGCACGCTGACCAGCATCCTCGATGATGAAATGCACTGCCTCAGGAAAATTCATCCTGATGCCTTCCATTTGCACATGCTGTTGCATTTTGATCATTTTGGAAATGAAGGCCGCGTCCATAGGCATTTGCCGCAGATCTTCGCGGCGACTGGCGTACAACACATCCAGGAAAGACTGGTCATCACCACTGACTTCGCGCAATTTAAGCGTACCCGGTAATTTGTACACAAGCACTCCCAAGCTGGTTAAAATAACATGCTTGTCATCCTGCCTATGCTTGCGTTTTCTTGCAAGTGAAACTTTTATCATCGTCTCCTATGTCTATTACATTTACACAAGTACACCCCCTTATTGGTAACAAGTTCCAGGTTCAAACCACGATAGGCGAGATCGAACTTGAATTGCTGGAAGCAGAAGAACGTCCTCGCCGGGGCTTGCCCGAAAGCTTTCGCACTCCGCTGTTATTGATTTTTGCCAGCTCCAGCAAACTGGCTCTGGCCCAGGACAACTATATCGTCGAGCACCCTGCACTGGGAAAAAACATCTGGACCATCGCCCCGGCTTTGCCCGATCATGCAAAAGGACAACATCAGCGCCTCCACGAGGATGGTGGAGCTTGCCTCTACTATCAAGTGTTGTTTAACTGATTTAGTTTCCTCAAGAAAATAAATTTCTTTCCTCTATTGCCGCATCTAAATTTTTCATCTGAATTGATCAATAAATTAGCAGCTTTTTTGTTACATTTGATCGCAATCAGATTTTTCAATGCTAGTATTACAGTTAATTTTTTAACACTTGACAATTTAACTTCTTTTGACAATTGAAATTACTCTTCAAATAAGAAACATTATTTAGCATGCTCTTTTTTGGCACGCTGTACACAACATGTCGTCTGCTCTGTTTCGTATCGGGTAACTGCTAGCTCCCGATTTTTTTTAGCTCATCGGTGGTGCCTGTATGCCTGGAAGTGATCAAACAGAAAGTTATTCAGAACCTGCTACCAATGTCGTCAAGACTTGGTGGCTCAGTGGCTTGCCTGGCGCTGGTAAAACGACACTGGCGCAAAGCCTGGCAAACCATTTGCGTGAGCAATACATTGCAGTCTGCGTACTCGACGGCGATGAAATCAGGCAAGGTTTGTCAAAAGACCTGGGTTTTAGCCAGGCTGACCGCGAAGAACAAAGTCGCAGGACGGCAGAAGTTGCCCGCCTGTTGAATTTGAATGGCATCTCTGCCATTGTTGCCCTAGTTGCTCCAAGCTTGCGTGGACGCGCTCTGGCGCGAGAAATCATCGGCAATGACAAATTTGTCGAGACCTATGTATCAACTCCTTTGCATGTTTGCCAGCAGCGTGACCCCAAGGGTTGGTATGCCAGGGCAAAATTAAATCCTGCATTGCAGTTGACAGGCGTCTCCTCACCCTACGAAGCACCCGCGGCAGCTGAATGTGTTATTGATACCAGCCAGACTGCATTACCAATCGCAATTCAACAACTCTCTTCCTTCCTGAAAGCGTAAACAACAGATGGCGCAAGCTAAATATCATTTCATTTCAGGACTTCCCAGATCAGGGTCAACCTTACTCGCCGCGATTTTGCGCCAAAATCCCAGATTTCAGGCAGGTATGAGCAGCCCAGTCGGCTCGTTTGTTAATTCCCTGCTGTCGCTCGTGAGTGCAGGGAGCGAGTTTGCTTCACAAGTCGATAATGCTCAAAGAAAAAATCTGCTGTGTGGCTTGTTTGATTCTTACTATAAAAATGAAACAGACAAAGAAGTGATTTTCGACACTAACCGCATGTGGTGCGCAAAACTGTCAACCATACTGGATATGTTTCCAGGCGCAAAGATCATTGCATGTGCACGCAATGTCGCATGGATAATGGATAGTATCGAACGTCAATTTCGCAGTAATCCCTATGAAAATACCAAGTTGTTTGGTAACAATATGGGGCGTAGCACGGTGTACCAACGCTGTGAAGGTTTGGCGCAACACGAACAACTGGTTGGATTTGCCTGGGCAGCACTAAGGGAGGCTTTTTATGGTGAAAACGCAAAGTCCATACTCGTCATTGACTATGAATTGCTGAGCCAAGTTCCAGAAAAAGTCATGCCTCTGGTGTATGACTTCATAGGCGAACCCCATTTTCAGCATGATTTTAATCATGTTGAATACGATGCTCCCGACTTTGATTTGCAACTAGGTATACCAGGCATGCACAGAGTCAAACCCAAAGTCGAATTCACCGAAAGACGGACAATCCTGCCACCAGACCTTTTCGACAAATACTCAAAAATGAGCTTCTGGACCGATCCTAGCGGTAGTGCAGCAAATGTCATTGCGCCTAAAATAAATAGCAAAGGAAATGAAGCATGAGACACTTCGACCTCAACGGCAAATCCGATCTGAGCATTCAACAAGAGCGCCTTGATGATAGCCAATTGGCTACTTCTTTCAACTCATTTAATCCTGAACTAGTTATCAAGAGTGATCCACTGTTGGGTCAGACAATACAAAGTCCGCCTGCATCTGGCGCGAAAATGCGTACTGAAGTTATTTTCATTGAAGATAATGTCAAAGACCTCAACACATTACTGCAAGGAATCAGTCATGATAAAGAAATTCATATTCTTGATTCCACAAAGGACGGGCTGAAACAAATTACGGACGTATTGACGGGCCGCACAGGTATTGATGCACTACATTTGCTTTCATATGGCAAAGAAGCTTCAATTAATCTTGGTTCCCTCATTCTGGATGAGTCCAATCTGCGGTCGCATGCAACAGAGTTAAATGCCATTGGAAAAAGCCTGAATGAAGGCGCAGATATTTTGCTGTATGGCTGCAACATCGGTGCCAACACAGGCAAAAATTTTACTGACCAGATAGCAGCGCTAACTTCTGCCGATGTTGCTTCATCAAACGACTTAACTGGCAGCAAAATCTTCAATGCAAACTGGAATCTTGAAGTCAAACACGGCAATATCGAAACAGCCGTTGTCGTTGATCAGAAGTTGGCGGCACTCTATAGCAATGTACTGGACATTGCCAGTGCAACGGTTACATTCACTGCTGGCGCAAACTTCGTTTCTCCTGGTAATAGAACCAATGCATCCGGCGATATCATCTACAAAGTCAATGGTAATTCAAATTACCAGTTAAAAATTGATGGCGCAGCCAAAGGTGTTTACACATATTCAAACCCAGGCACATATGCACTGTTGGATGCCAACCCTGGTACTGCAGGAAATAATGAAACTTCGGTCGTCTTCTCATTTGTTGGTGGAAATTTGTTTACCGCGAACTCCATCAAGGTTGAGAACTATGTACTTAATTATGCCGCTCAAAATTTAGTGTTCAAAGCCTATGACGCAAGCAATAGCCAGGTTGGTACCACCAAAAATTTTACGACGAATGCTGGCACTAACGGATCGCCACAAACCGTCGATTTCAGCACTTCCGGTTTCGTCAATATCGCATATATAAAAGTAACAGCAACTACAAATAGCAACCAAATTCACTATTTGGCCATTGATGATTTTTCTTTATCCAATATACACGCGGTTCCTACTGTCACCTCAGCCACCTATGACGCCAGCACTGGCATATTGACCGTCACTGGTACTGGCATGACTACGGGTGACACCATTGATGTCACCA
>NZ_JBMPOT010000017.1:56970-126589 GCF_049340425.1 Undibacterium sp. JH2W
AAGCTTTCTCTGACGGGGCAGGCTGGTTCTTATACGCTGACTGGAGCAACTAGCAACCCCACAGCCAGCAGTGCCACGTCTTTCACGGTGACGCTGGGTGCTGCCGATAAAATAGCAATCAATGGAGTACTCAACAAGAACGGTACTTCTGCCGTAGATACTACAACATTCAATCTGGCGGCGGCAGCCAACTGGGATTCGACAGCAACTTCGCCAGCTGACTTGACGGGAAATGGCATCACCGTATCCAACGTCACAGCTCCAACGATCACCTCTGCCTCCTATGACGCTGCAACAGGTATCTTGTCTGTCACAGGCACGGGTTTGGTGGGAACCATAGGTGCGACTAATGATATTACCGTCAATAAACTTCGCATCGTTGGTGAAGGAGGAACAGGACGCACACTTGTCATTTCCAGCAACGTTGAGATTACAGATGCAACCACATTTGCTGTTCAGTTAAGCGGCAATGACAGGATTATTGTTAATAGTTTGCTCAACAAAAACGGCGCGACATCTACCAGCGGCTCAACATATAATGTGGTCGCATTTGACGACTGGAACAGCAGCATTACGAACGGCGATATTTCTGACGCCACCAATCCACTGACTGTGTCGAATGTACCTGTACCAACCATCACTTCTGCCACCTACGACGCCACTACAGGAACACTGGTTGTCACTGGCACGGGTTTCTTGCAGCTTACTGGTTCAAACAACGATATTGTCGCCAATAAATTCACCTTCACGGGTGAGGGCGGCGCCACCTATACCCTGACTAACACCAGCAATGTCGATATCGCCACGACCAGCAATACACAATTTACTCTGGTCCTGAGCGCTGCAGACCAATCTGGCGTGACGCAAATCGTCAACAAGGCGGGCACCAGTTCTACAAGTGGCACCACCTATAACCTGGCAGCCGCTGAAGACTGGGCCGCCGGTGCTGACGCCGCCGTTGTCATCGCCGACCTGGCTGGCAATGGCATCACTGCTACGGTCGCCAATCCAACCATTACATCGGCAACTTACGATGCCAGTACCGGTAACCTGGTAGTTACCGGTACCAACCTGTCCCACCTCAATGGCGCGACCAATGACATCGTCGCCAACAAGTTCACTCTCAAAGGCCAGGCGAGCGGTACTTATACTCTGACCGATACAGCGAATGTAGAAATTACGTCTGACACGAGCTTCACCCTGGTCTTGTCCACCACCGACAAGGCAGGTATAAGAACCCTGCTCAATGCCAACGGTACATCTGCTGGCGACAGCACCACCTATAACCTGGCAGCCGCCGAAGACTGGGCAGCCGGTGCCGATGCTGCGGTTGTCATTGCTGACCTGGCTGGCAACGGCATTACCGTATCCAACGTCGTCGTTCCTACTGTTACCTCAGCCACTTATGACGCCAGCACTGGCATATTGTCCGTCACTGGTACTGGCATGACTACGGGTGACACCATTGATGTCACCAAGCTTTCTCTGACGGGGCAGGCTGGTTCTTATACGCTGACTGGAGCAACTAGCAACCCCACAGCCAGCAGTGCCACGTCTTTCACGGTGACGCTGGGTGCTGCCGATAAAATAGCAATCAATGGAGTGCTCAACAAGAACGGTACTTCTGCCGTAGATACTACAACATTCAATCTGGCGGCAGCAGCCAACTGGGATTCGACAGCAACTTCGCCAGCTGACTTGACGGGAAATGGCATCACCGTATCCAACGTCACAGCTCCAACGATCACCTCTGCCTCCTATGACGTCACCACCCACATCCTGACCGTCACCGGCACAGGCCTCGTCAGCACCCTCGGTGCCACCAATGACATTACTGTCACTGGCCTGACCATCAAAGGCGAAGGCGCCGCTACCCGCACCCTCAGCACCACCGGCAATGTCGAAGTCACCTCCGCCACCAGCTTTGCGGTGGCACTGGCAGGTGCCGACCAGACGGCGGTGGAAGCCCTGTTCAACAAGAACGGCACTACCTCGACTGGTGGCACCACCTATAACCTGGCCGCCGCCGATGACTGGGATAGCGTCATCACAGGCGGCAACATCGCCGTCACCACCTCACCTATTACCGTTTCCAATGTCACGGTTCCCAACATCACCTCCGCCATCTATAACGCCAACACTGGCGTACTGACGGTGACAGGTACTGGCATGACTGGATTGACAGGCGCTGCCAACGACATCGTCGCCAACAAATTCAGCCTGCAAGGCGAAGGCGGAGCCAGTTATACACTGACCACCACCAGCAATGTCGAGATCACCTCCGCCACCTCGTTCACCCTGACCCTCAGTGCAGCAGACCGCCTGGGTGCCAACCTCATCATGAACAAGAATGGTCCCAGCTCCACCAGCGTCAACACCTACAACCTCATCGCCGCCGAAGACTGGGATGCCGGGGCCGATGCGGCTGTCGTCATCGCCGACCTGACCGGCAATGGCATCACCGTCACCAATGTCGTGGCACCGACCGTCACTTTCGCCACCTACAACGTCGCCACCGGTGTACTGGTCGTCACCGGCAACAACTTCCTGACACTGACCGGGGCCAACAACGACATTACTGCCAACCGCATCCGCTTCCTGGGACAAGGTGCCTTCAACTACACCCTGACCAACACCCCGAACGTAGACATCACCTCCAACACCAGCTTCACCATGACCATGAGTGCCAACGACAAGGCGGCCCTGGCCCTGCGGATGAACAAGGATGGCACCTCATCTACCGACACCACCACCTACAACATCGGCATGCTGGAAGACTGGAATACCGGTGCCAATGTTGCCGTCGTCATCGCTGACCTGTTTGGCAACCCCATTACCGTCTCTGGCAACAACGTCGCCCCCGTTATCGGCGGCGTTGTCGCAGGCCAGACTGTGACGGAAACGACAACGGTTGCCCCGTTTGCCAGCGTCACCATCACAGACCCGGATGTGGGTGCTTCCGAAACCATCATCATCAGCCCCGACCTTGCGGCCAAAGGTGCCTTCACCGCAGCTTCATTGACAGCCACCGGCTTCTCCACCGCTGACGGTGGCCTGACCTATACCCATGCAGCTGGCACACCAGCCGCAGTCCAGGCCGCCATCCGGGGCCTGGTATTCCAGCCTGCGGCGGGCAGGGTTGCTGTTGGCGGTACCGAAACCACCACTTTTACCATCAGCGCCAATGACGGCATTGCTTCCGCCGTCCTCAACAACAGCACCTCCGTCATCGCGACAGGGGTCAATGCCGCCCCCACCAATATCAGCCTCTCGAATGCATCGATACAACAGGGTTCTGCCGACAATACCAGCGTTGGTATCCTGAGCGCAACAGACCCCAATCCTGGCGACAGCGCCAGCTTTAGTCTGGTGAGCGGCAATGGCACAAATGACAAAGACAATACCAAGTTCAGCATCAGTGGCAACAGCCTGGTGGCCAAGAGCCCAGTGGGCATGACACCCGGCAATTACACTGTTTTGGTGCGCGCCATTGATGGTGCCGGGGCTGCCTATGACAAGAGCCTCACCATCACCGTAGGTGACAATGTCGCCCCGACGGCGACCGGCATCACCCGTATCCAGGACGAGAACACCAGCCTGGGCACGATAGAGTACAAAGTCACATTCAGTGAAGCCGTCACCGGCGTCACCACAGCCGCCTTCCTTCTGGCGACAACAGGAACCGCCACAGGCAACATCAGCAGCATCATCCAGCTTGATCCCTCGACGTATAGTGTCAGGATCACGGGTTTGACAGGCGATGGTAGCCTGGGGCTCAATCTCAAGGGCAGTGGCACGGGCATCGTTGACACCTCCAGCTTGCCACTCAATGGCGGCTTTACTGGTCAGTTGTACCAGGTTGACCATACGGCACCGACCACCGCCATCGGTAACCTGAAGTTATCCAATGATGATGGTGTTAGTGGTACGGACTTTGTCACCACGATCAATCTGCAAACGATCACAGGCAGTTTGAGTAGTGGCTTGCTTGCTGGTGAAACGGTCCAGGTCTCACTCGACAATGGGACTAGCTGGACCAATACCGTCACCGCTATTGGTAGCACCAACTGGAGTTTGTCTAACCAGATACTGACTGGTGGCAATACCCTCAAGGTCAGGGTCACCGACCTGGCGGGCAATAGCGGTCCCACCCTGTCGCAAGCCTTTAGCATTACCACGCCACCTGACAATACCAACATCGGTAATACGGACGCGGATGGAGATGGTATCAGCCAGCAGACCGAAGCCGAAGTTCCCAATTTGCTGGGAGGTGGCAATGGTGACGGTAATGGTGACGGCATCCAGGATCAGTCACAAAAAGAGGTCACTTCGCTGATGTGGAACAGTAATACAGTTGCCAATCTGCATTATGTGACCCTGGCCAATAATAATTTCCTGGCACAAACCAAAACCTCGACCATGGCAGCACCGGCGAACCTGCCTGCAGAGCTGAGCCTGCCCTATGGCATGCTCACCGCTCAGCTGGAAGGCCTGGCCGCCGGCCAGGAAACTACGCTCTCGCTGTACACCGATGCATTGACGCCTGTCAATGGTTATTGGGTGCAAGACAAGGTGGGTAACTGGGTCAATATTGCGACCAATATCGCCACTGTGAACGGCAAGCTGAAGGTGGACTTCAAGATCACCGACGGTGGCTTGTATGATGCCGATGGCAAGGTGGATGGCAAAGTCCTCATCAGCGGTGGCCTGGGCTTTAAAACCATCATCCCCACCAATCCGAATACGTCTTTGCCAGGCGACAAGGATGGCGATGGTATTCCAGATGCCGTTGAAGCCAGGGTAGGCACCAAACTGGACCTGAAAGACAATGATGTGCTGCACCGCGCTGATTTGTTTGCCATGCAGTTGTACCGCGATGTATTGTTCCGCGAAGCAGATACAGCAGGTTTGCAATACTGGCAAGGGCAGATCGATACCGGCAAGATGAGCCGTGCCCAGGTGGCAGCGTCCTTCATGGAGTCAACTGAATTCCAGGGTGGCATAGGCGGCATCACAAGATTGTACTTTGGGGCCTTTGACCGTCTGCCTGACCGTGACGGCCTGGCTTACTGGATGCAGGCACAAAAGGATGGCATGAATCTCTCCAAGATCAGTGCTTCCTTCGTTGCCAGTGCAGAGTTCCAGAAGACCTATGGCAATCTGGATAATACGGCCTTTGTGGAGCGGGTCTACCAGAATGTGCTGCACCGTGCTTCTGATGCTGCAGGCAAGGATTACTGGCTGGGGCAGTTGGGCAATGGCCTCTCGCGCGGCGATATGCTGGCGGGCTTTACGGAGTCAGCCGAGTTCAAGGCGGGTTCGCAATCCAAGGTCTCATTGACGCTGGATTACATCGGTCTTCTGGGGCATGCGCCGGATCAGGCGACCTTTGATCACTTGCTCGCGCAGTCAGGCACGGATGTGGTGACGCTCATTGGGCAGTTTATTAATTCGCCTGAGTATCTGGCCAGGTTTATGCCTGGGTAATTTGTCTGCGCAATTGACGGTATGCGGAGTTCTCTTTCACAGGGAACTCCGCATGCATATATCTACTTCTTCACTCTCTACCGGGCTAAATTTCCCCGGTAGCAATCTAACTTAGCCACCGGTACGCTGAGTCCAGGGAATGACTGTTCCAGCCTCTTTCTTGGCTTGCTTGGCGGCTTTCTTTTCTTTAGGCGTACTAGCCGCCTGCTTCTTGGTTTCTTTGTTACTTTGCTGAACTTTACTCATGATCTTACTCCCGGGAACACCAAGGCCTTGGTGACAAGTCAGTATAGACTCATAGCCAGGCGTTAACCATTTTATAAAAAATATAATCAAGGCACCCTGCTCGCCGTTTCATACCGCGATTTCCGCAATCTGTCTCATTGCAGGAGCAAATCCAGCCGTATTTCTTTACAGTCACCCTACTCAAATAAATCAAACAACTCGATAAAACAGGGGGGGCAAGATGCTGGAAATTCGCAATGTCACAAAAAACTTTGGCAAAAAGCTGACTGCAGTAGATAACTTGTCACTCCATCTCGGCCCTGGTGTAGTCGGTCTGATAGGCCATAATGGTGCAGGTAAAACCACGCTGATGCAAATGGTGGCGACGCTGACGCACCCCAGTAGTGGCAGCATACTTTTCCAGGGCCAGGACATCGTCAAAAAACCACAGGCCATACGCCAGCGACTGGGCTTCTTGCCTCAGGATTTTGGCATTTACCCCAATCTGACCGCACTGGAATTCATGCAATACTTTGCCGCGCTCAAGGGTGTGCGCGATCCTGCCCGTATCAGGCATTTGCTGGAAATGGTGAATTTGCATGACCAGGCCAAGCGCCAGGCATCAACGTTCTCGGGTGGTATGCGGCGGCGTCTGGGCATAGCCCAGGCTTTGCTGAACGATCCTGACATCCTCATCGTTGACGAACCGACGGCTGGACTGGACCCGGAAGAGCGCCTGCGCTTTCGCCATCTGCTTAGCGAACTGGGGTTTAAAAAACTGGTCATCATGTCTACCCATATTGTCTCTGACGTGGAAAGCATAGCCAGCCAGTTGGCCATCATGCGCCAGGGAAAATTGATCGCTTATGCCAGCCCCGATGAAATCCTGGCCCAGGCGCATGGCCAAATCTGGACCGCCGAAGTCGCCAGTCATGAATACGATGCCTTGCGTAACAAAGTACATGTCTTGCAAACCCAAAAACAGGGCAATCAAATGAGCTTGCGCATAGCGCATCCGCATCAGCCATGTGCCGGTGCCCGGCATGCGTCCCCAAGCCTGGAAGAAGCGCTGATGGCACAACGCTATGCAGTGCAGGAGCTGGCAGCATGAACATCTCTCTGTTAAGCACCCTGGTAGTGAATGAAGCGCGCCTGCGTCTGCGCAGACTGAGTAGTGTGGTGGCAGTGCTGGCGGTGATTGCCCTGGCCTGGATCATGATTCCTGATCCGCATTCAGGCACAACTCTGATGGCAATCAATAATACCCGGGTTTTATATACCAGCTCTACCCTGGCGTATGGCAGTGCAGCACTGGCCAGCCTGCTGTTTGGCTTGGCTGGGTTTTACCTGGTGCGCGGCAGGATCACAGAAGATATGCGTAGTGGCTGTGGTGGCGTCATCGCCGCCACTCAAGTAGGAAATGGCATTTTTTTGCTTGGCCGCTGGCTGGGCGGAGTCGCCTATTTGCTGGCGCTTATCATGGCATTCCTGGGAGCTATGCTGGTTTGCCATTTGCTGCGCGGTGAAGGCCCCATAGAACTGTTTGTGTATCTCCAGACCTATATAGCATTGCTAATGCCTATGGTGTTTTTTGCTGTCAGTTGCGCAATTTTGTTTGACAGTTTTTCTCCCTTGATGGGCAAGCTAGGCGATGTTATTTTCTTTTTCATCTGGATCGCACAAATTTCACTGATGAACAAGGTAGAGAGCGGCATCGCAGGTCAAATCAATCCCTACATGTATATCGATTTCATCGGGTCCGCCACCTCCATGGCGAATCTGAAAATGCATTTAAGTACCACCCACTTTTCCTTGGGCATAGCCACCTTTAACGCGACCATCGCGCCCATGCTACTGCCCAACGTCATGTGGTCAGGCCAACTCCTGGCCGTTCGTTGCGCCAGTGCCCTCCTGGCACTACTGCCTTTGCTGCCAGCAATTGCGCTATTTCATCGTTTTTCGCCTGATCGTGTCAAAGTAAGTCAGACACGCAAACGCCGCTCTCCTCTGCACTTGCTGAATCAATTGCTGCGTCCCTTTGCCAGGCTTGCACAACCACTATTCCGTCTGGCGCAAGCCTGGCCTGGTCTGGCGGGCCAGATATGTGCTGACCTGGCCTTGACTGTGGTAAGCAATCCCATGGCTGGCCTGGCATTATCAGTCTTGCCTTTGCTGGCAGTATTTTGCCGTTCCGGAGCCTTGCCCGGTTTGTTGACTATGGCTGTCGCCATTTGGGGTATCTTGGTGAGCGACATAGCCAGTCGCGATCATCAGGCGGCCACTGGCGAAATGACGGGGGCATTATCTGGCGGTATCAGCCAGCGCTATCTGCGCCAATTTGCCAGCACGGCCTTGCTGGGATTATTGCTGACTGGCATTATCGCCTTGCGCTGGACGGCCCATGAACCAGTACGCGCATTGGCGTTAATCATCGGCATATTCAGTATGAGTGCCGTGGCTTGCCTGCTGGGCCGCCTGTCCAAAACACCGCGCACTTTTTTATCCTTGTTTTTGTTTGGTCTATATGTGGCCGTCAATGCCGTCAGGGCCCCCATGATAGATGCATTTGGTTTCAATGGCGTGGCCAATAGCCATTCCATGGGCTGGCATTTAGTACTGGGTATAGTAGCGCTGACGACCGGCTATCTGTACAACCGGAAATCAGCAGCATGAAGCAGACTATTGCTTGTTGATAAGACTGTGGACAAGCTGTAGACAAGCCGGGTTTTTGCTGTGGGTAAGCTGTAGATAAGCTGGGGATAAACAGAGAGTCTGCAGAGAGTAAGTAAGGAGTAAGTGTAGAGGAGAAGCAAGTGCAAGCCTGAGCGTATATTTCTTTTCAGCAAAACACAAATTGTATTAATTGTAAGCAGACTTTAGTTTGATTGTTTTAGCAAAAGTATCTCCCTATACTTTTGCTGAAGCTTATTTCATCATCAGGAATTAAGTTCCCATCTGACGATGTAGGCCTGATCTGGTCGCCTTGCCAGATCTACCGGAATCCAGTCTGCTGAGTCCCCTGCCGTCATACAGGCCTGTTCGTCAGCATCGTTTCCTCCGCATGTTATGAATAGGATAGATTACGCTTATGTCTGCCGGACTTACCCTTAAAAAAGATTTAGCAAAGATACTGCTGTATTCCCTGCTTTCGCTATTTCTGATCCCAGTATTTACTTACTGGTTTGCGCAGTATGTGGAAAACAAACAGGATGAGAAATTCATCGCCTATGTATCGCAGGAAATTTCCAGTGATGGCAAGTTGACGGCGGACGAGAAATTCCAGCAACAAGAATTTTTCCGCCTGTATCCTCCATCCAAAATCTGTGACAACAGCAGCGTGGAAGCAAACGATTACCGTGCCAGGGTATGTGCGCCTTATTCGGATAACTGGCAATTCATCATGGCCAGAAAAGTCGCAGCCTGGACCATCACAGGTGGCGCAGTCTTATTACTCACCGTATTCTTGCTGGGTGCTTTTGCATTTTTGAATGAGAAGGCGCAATACCTGAGTTTTGTCACCGGCTGGCGGGTACTGACATTCAGTTGCGCCGCAGGAACCATCGCCCAGGGTGCCATGCTGATGTGGCTGTCCTTCTGGATCACGGCTTATTTCATGAACCGCTACTCAGTCAAGCTGATCGCAGTAGCGGTCATCTTTGTCGCGATTGCAGTCTTTTATGTCATCGTCAGTATTTTCAAACGCGTCAAAAATGACCATCAAATCCAGGGGGAATTAATTTCCGAACAGGCGGCCCCAGGCTTGTGGCAACGCATACGTGATCTGGCAACGCGCCTGAAAACGGCTGCACCAGATAATATCGTGGCAGGCATCGATGCTAATTTCTTTGTAACGGAATCGCCTTTGAATGTCAGCGGCAGGAGCTTGCGTGGTCGCAGCCTGTTCATCAGCATCCCGCTATTGCGCCTGCTCAGCCAGTCAGAAGCCGACGCCGTGCTGGCACATGAACTGGCACATTTCCGTGGTGGTGATACAGCCAATAGCGCCGCACTCGGCCCCAAGCTGGCGCAATATGATCAATATTGTTTTGAAATGCGTAGTGCCCATGTGCCTACGGTGTTTTACCTGATGTGCCTGTACCGCATGATTTTTGAAATTGCCTCGGCGCGCAATAGCCGCGACAGGGAATTCCTGGCTGACCGTATCGCCGCCAAAATCATTGCGCCAGCGGCAGTCACACACTCTCTCATCAAGATTGCGGCATATGCCAATTATAGAAACGAGATAGAAAACCAGTTATTTTCGCGTAATGAAAGGCAGGGTTCCAGCCTGGGTATAGCGCAATTCGTGGCTTCCGGCTTGCATCCCTATGCACGCTCTTCCGATTTCCTGACGACCATGAAACATGCCAGCGTGCCGCATCCCTATGATAGCCATCCCAAGATGACGGAGCGCATGGAAAATGTTGGTCATATCATTGCCGAAACAGGCTATGGTGCGATAGTCACCAGCGTACCGGAAAAAACCTGGGCCGCAGACATACAAACTGCGGATGAAATTGAAGCGCGTCTGTGGACCAGCTATGAAGAGGATTTTTCTCAAGCCCATGAACACAGCCTGGCCTATCGCTATGAACCGGCCAATGAAGAAGAACAAGCCCTGGTGTTGCGTTATTTCCCGCCTGTGGAATTTTCTCTCAAGGAAGGTAAAGCCATACAAGTCACTTATGCAGGCTGGATCTTGCCAGATGAAACTGAGCCGGTATCCTGGGACAGAGTGGCGACCTATGAATATGAAGATGGCATGATGTCGGACGTATTGACCATCAAGCACCCTGAGAAAGGCATGCTGGGTGCCAAGAGTACCAAGGTCAAACTGCCAGGCATCAAAAAAGTCCGCGAAGAATTCAAGAATGTCTCAGGCCATTACTGGCACAGACATCAAGTCATGCGTCACCAGCAAGCCTCGTCATAAAATTCCCGTACTTGTACCAGAAAAATCCCGCCAGTCACCAGGTGGGATTTTTTTTGTACGCATATCGTACGGACCGCTGTACGGACAGTCGTACGGACAAAACGGACAATGGAGCCAATTTAAATATCTATATAAATCAATGACTTAAAACTGGCACGGTTTCTGCTAAACAGTAAGCAAACAACAGTGGAAACATCATGATAAGAGATACTTCAGGCCAGGACATGGTTTTATCTGCCAACAAGGGGCAGACACGTAAACGCATTATCATCGCGCTGGTAGCCAGCACTGTGGGTATCACGGCACTGGTCTTATTGATCTCGGCCTGGCGTGGCAGCAGCCAGTCGGTGAATGCGGCACGCTTGCGCATTGCCACAGTCAGCCATGGCAATCTGGTCAGGGATGCTGCGGTAAATGGCCGTATCGTTGCCGCCATCAGTCCCACTTTGTATTCCAGCGCTGGCGGCACGGTGACCCTGAAAGTCAATGCGGGCGAGGCAGTAAAAAAAGGCGACATCGTCGCTGAAATTGAATCCCCCGACCTCAACGACCAGCTCAAGCGCGAGCAATCGAATACCGAGCAACTGGAGGCCGAAGTCGCTCGCCAGCAAATCCTCGCCAAGAAGCAAAAACTGATCGCCAGGCGCGATGCCGATCAAGCCGAAATAGACCGTGTTTCGGCCCAGCGTGCCTTCCAGCGCATAGAGGCGGCAGGTGTAGTTGGCGTCGTCGCCAAGAATGACTTCCTGAAAGCCCAGGATGCCATGCACTCTACAGAAATACGCTCGAAACATGCAGCTCAGGCTGCCGACCTGGAAAATGAAGATGTCACACTGGAATTAAAAACCAAGATGAGCCAGTTACAACGCCAGCACCTGAGTCTGGACTATGCAAAACGCCGCGTCGATGAATTGAAATTACGCGCACCGGTAGATGGCATCATAGGAAGCCTGGCAATTTCCAACCGCAGCGTGGTAGCTGCCAATACCGCCTTGATGACTCTGGTCGATTTATCACAGCTTGAAGTCGAAGTGGAAATTCCTGAATCCTATATGACAGACCTGGGCCTGGGCATGAAGGCAGAGATCACGATCAACAATAACAAAGTCATGGGTACACTGACAGCGATTTCGCCAGAAGTAGTAAAGAGCCAGATACTTGCCCGCGTGCGTTTCAGTGGCCAGCAGCCCGAGGGCCTGCGTCAAAGCCAACGTGTCGCAGCCCGTTTGCTGATGGAAGAAAAAAGCAATGTCATGATTTTGCCACGTGGTCCCTTTGTCGAGGCAGAAGGCGGACGCTATGCCTACGTTGTCGAAAATGGTGTTGCCCAGCGCCACCCTATCAAAATGGGGGTGACCAGTATCTCTGCAGTAGAAATTCTGAGTGGATTGAAGGACGGCGATAAAGTCGTGATATCCGGTACCGATACATTTGAAAACGCCAGCAGCGTTTCTATCAATAACTAACATCAATAATTCACTGAAAAAGGAAATCCCATGTTACGCATGAAAAGCCTGAGCAAAATTTACCGCACTCATTTGATAGAAACCCATGCGCTGCGTGGCTTTGACATCCACGTCAAGGAAGGGGAATTTGTGACTGTGACTGGCCCGTCGGGTTCTGGCAAGACGACATTTTTGAATATTGCCGGTTTGCTGGAAGACTTCAATGATGGTGATTATCTGCTTGACGGCATCAATGTCAAAGGCATGGATGACAATGCCCGCACTCGTCTGCGCAATGAAAAACTGGGTTTCATCTTCCAGGGTTTCAATCTGATTCCTGACCTGAATTTATTCGACAATGTCGATGTACCGCTGCGCTATCGCGGTCTGAATGCCACTGAGCGCAAAGACCGCATAGACGCAGCACTGGCCCAGGTGGGCCTGGCTTCACGCATGAAGCATTATCCAGCCGAATTATCGGGTGGCCAGCAACAGCGCGTAGCGATTGCCCGTGCCCTGGCAGGCTCGCCCAAACTCTTGCTGGCCGATGAACCGACAGGAAACCTGGATACCCAGATGGCACGCAGCGTCATGGAATTGCTGGAAGAAATCAATGCCAAGGGTACGACGATTCTGATGGTGACACATGACCCGGAACTGGCCGTACGCGCCCAGCGCAATGTCCACATCATCGATGGCCAGGTCAGTGACTTGGTACGCAAAATGCCTTCGCTGTATGACGCCAAGGCGGATGGACATACAGAGGCAGATTCTGCCAATGAAATCGATCGTTCGGCAGTGGCTTGAGGAGAAGTAGGATGCTTCAATATTATTTCTTACTGGGTATACGCAGCCTGCGCCGTAACCCGGCACTGACTGCCCTGATGGTCCTGACCCTGGCCGTCGGTGTCGCTGCCAGCGTCTCTACCCTGACCATCTTGCATATGATGTCGGGCGACCCTATCCCGCAAAAAAGCAGTCGCCTGTTCATACCCCTGATGGACAACGGCCCTTTGAAGGGCTACACCCCAGGAGAAGAGCCTAATGACAATCAAATGAGTTACCGGGATGCCCGTAATCTGCTGGCCGGAACCATAGGCGAAAGACGTACAGCCCTGTACGGTATAGATATTGCCATAGAACCGGCCCGCAAGGACTTGCCTGCGATGGCGTCAGAAGGTGTGGCAACGACCAGGGACTTTTTTAGCATGTTTGATACCCCCTTTTTATATGGACAGGGATGGGCTGAGAATGACGATGCAAAAGCTGCGGACGTTGTCGTGCTTGGAAATAAACTGGCTGAAAAATTGTATGGCAAAAGCAATCCTGTAGGTCAGTACCTGACCATGCTAGGCCACCAGTTCCAGATAGTGGGCGTACTCGCTACCTGGGAACCCAGCCCACGCTTTTACCGCTTTGCTGGCCGCAATGCAACATTCGGTGAGCAGGAAAACTTCTTTATTCCTCTTGCAAGTGCCATCCGGCATGAAATCACCCACTCCGGTGGCATGGGCTGCACTGGCGAGCTTGAGCCAGGCTGGCAGGGGAGACTGGATTCTGAATGCACCTGGCTGCATTTCTGGTATGAACTAAAGTCTGAAAGCCAGCGTCAGGAACTGCAAAGCTACCTGGACAATTACACCGCTGACCAGCGCAAACTGGGACGCTATATGCGCCAGGCAAAAAATAAGTTATTCAATGTCATGGAATGGCTGGAAGAATGCAAGATAGTTGGTAACGATAACAAATTATCTGTCTGGCTGGCATTTGGATTTCTCTTGCTGTGCCTGGTCAATACGGTAGGTCTGTTACTGGCAAAATTCTCGGTCCGTGCTGCAGAAGTCGGCGTGCGACGTGCGCTAGGCGCCTCACGCAGAGAGATATTCAATCAATTTCTCATTGAGAGCAGCATCATCGGCCTGGTTGGTGGCCTGACAGGTTTGCTGCTGGCTTTTGTTGCCCTGACCCTGATTTCCCTGCAATCGAAAGAACTGACCGTGCTGACCCACATGGATTGGCAAATGCTGGTTATCACTTTCGTGATGTCAGTCACGGCGTCAATATTGGCAGGTCTGTTCCCGACCTGGCGCGCCTGCCAGGTAACCCCGGCGATACAACTCAAATCACAGTGAGAACACGATGAAACTTAATTTGGAAATTCGCCCAATTTTGTCTGCGCTGATGCGCAGCAAGACAGGTGCCATCCTGGTGGCCATACAAGTCGCAATCAGCCTGGCAATTTTGGCCAATGCCGTCTACATCGTCAAATTGCGTATGGATATTGTGTCACGGCCCAGTGGCGTGGCAGAAGAAAATGAGCTTTTTTCCCTGAGTATCAGTAATCGCAAGCCAGCTGAACACGCAGAACAGTTAGCCATGCAAAGACAGGATGAAATCACAATACGCGGCGTTTCCGGCGTAAAAGACGTGGTGCGGGTAAGCCAGACACCGCTCTCATGGTCAGGTAGCACAACCTCTGTGGGACTGGATAAAAAAGCGGGAAGTGCGAGATCCTATGCTTCCGTCTATGTTACGGCGAAATCCCTGATGAAAATCTGGGGATTGAAACTGGCCGATGGGCGCGATTTCAGTCCTGGTGAATACATGGAAATTGACCAAAATACCAGCAAGGAATTTCCAAGCGTCGTCATTATTACCAAGGCATTGGCAGAAAAATTATTCCCAGGCCAGGCAAATGCGGTTGGAAAAACCATCTATTTTGGTAGCGGTGACGATGCCGATCCTACCCGCATAATTGGCGTGCTTGATCGCTTGCAAACTCATGGGGCCCAAATCGGCCTGAAAGGTGAGCAATCGGTCGTCTTGCCTATCCGCATGTCGAATGACCCTTACTCCAAGTACAGCATACGTGCTGCGCCAGATCAGCGTGAGCGTGTCATGAAGGATGTGGAAATGGTGCTGAGGAAGGCATCAGCAACGCCTTTGATCATCAACATGCGCAGCATGGAAGGAGATAGAAGCAGACGCTACCAGGCAGACAGGGGTTTGGCCTGGATGCTGATCGTCGTCTGCATCTTGCTCTTGCTGGTGACGGCCAGTGGCATTGTCGGCATCTCCAGCCTGTGGGTAACGCAGCGTCGCAAGCATATAGGTGTGCGCCGTGCCCTGGGTGCGCGCAGGGTGGACATCTTGCGCTATTTCCTGACAGAGAATCTGATGATTACCAGCTTTGGTATCGCCAGCGGGCTGGCACTGGCGGTCGCCCTGAACCAATTACTGGTCAGCAAACTGGAATTGACGAAACTGCCAGTCCCTTATTTGCTCGGAGGCAGTGTAATTTTCTGGATACTTGGTATCATCGCGGTGGTGGGACCGGCGGCACGTGCTGCGTCGATTTCACCAGCCACTGCTACCCGCAGTACCTGAAGCCACTAAGCCTTGAAAACTCAAACACTGACAATGCCTACCGTATTAATTATTGATGACAATACCACCGTCGCGGTGGCACTCGAAGTGCTGTTTTCCCTGCATGATATTGATGCAGTATGCGCCACATCGCCAGAACAGGGCCTGGCGATGCTGGAACACCAGGCTATCGACCTGGTGATACAGGATATGAACTTCACGGCCGACACCACCTCTGGTGATGAAGGTCGTGCCCTGTTCACTGAAATACGCAAACGCTACCCTGATCTGCCTGTCATCTTGCTGACAGCCTGGACACATCTGGACGCTGCCGTGGAATTGATACGCTCAGGTGCTGCCGACTACCTCGGCAAACCCTGGAATGATCAAAAACTCTTAACCACGGTCAGGAACCTGATAGAGCTGGGGCAAAGCAATCGCGCCCTGCAACAGAGATTGCAGCGTGAACGCAAGCAAAAACACGAGCTGGAGCAAAAATTCAATCTCTGCAATCTGGTCTGGAATGATGCAGCTACCGAACGGGTGCTGGGCATGGCTTGCCAGGTGGCACGCGCCGATGTACCTGTGTTGATTACTGGGCCAAATGGTGCAGGCAAGGAAAGAATCGCCGAAATCATACAAGCCAATTCCAGTGTCAAAGATGGCCCTTTTGTCGTACTCAATTGCGGTGCACTGCCGGCAGAGCTGATAGAAGCTGAACTGTTTGGCGCTGAAGCCGGGGCTTATACTGGTGCCAGCAAGGCGCGTGAAGGCAAGTTTGAAGCAGCCGATGGCGGCACTCTGTTCCTTGATGAAATAGGTAACCTGCCACTCGCCGGTCAAATGAAATTATTGCGCGTGCTGGAAACAGGACGTTTTGAAAGATTGGGATCGAACAAGGAGAGGCAGGTCAAGGTCAGGGTACTGAGCGCCACCAATGCTGATTTGCCCGCCATGATCAGGGCTGGCAGCTTCCGCCAGGATTTGCTGTACCGCTTAAACGTCATCGAGTTGCATTTACCCACGCTGGCAGAACGCGCCGGCGATATTTTGCCCCTGGCAGAACATTTCCTGAGCAATGGCAAGACCCTGCATCCCAGCACGGCATCAGCACTGGTGCAATATGCCTGGCCCGGCAATGTCAGAGAACTCAAGAATGTCATGCAACGCGCCTGCCTGCTGGCAGCCAAAACGGAAATCATGCCGACAGATCTGGGCTTACCCTTGGCGCATAGCTGGGTCAATGACCATGAACCCGACAAGGATGCCATAGAACGCTCCTTGCAAAAGGCCCACGGGGTAGTAGCACAAGCCGCAGCCGAACTGGGCCTGAGCCGCCAGGCCCTGTATCGTCGTATGGACAGGCTGGGCATCAGCCGCAGCGCATGACAATGCAAACGCCGCCAGCCAGCGGGGCCAGTAAAAAACCTCTGTTCTCCATACTCAGCCGCCTGAGTTTGTTGATGGTGGCAATACTACTGCTAACAGTCGCCATCAGCATGCTGATGCTGTATTTATTGCCCGACCAGCTTTGGTTAGCAACAGGCCTCAGCCTGGCGATTGTCTTGCCGATAGGCCTGGGTATCTTGCGCAGCCAGTTGCAAGCCATGATAAAGCTGTTTCATACACTGGCGGGCACAGTCATCAGTTATCAGGACAATGATTTCTCCATAGGCGTGCACTGGCCCTTGCAAGATGAGTTGGGTGAACTGGTGGAAGCTCACAATGCACTGGGTGATGTTTTGCGCAGGCAAAGACTGGACTTGGTACAGCGGGAACTTTTACTCGATACCATGGTGCAAAATACGCCGGTAGCGATGATGCTGGTGGCTGACCACGGCCCCATCGTATTTGCCAATATCGCTGCCAGGCAATTGCTGAACCAGGGGCGCAAGCTGGAAGGTTTCAGCTTTAACGATGTCCTGACCCAGGTTTCCAGCTCACTGTTTGAAGCCATACAACGCGGTGGTGATGGCTTGTTCACTGTCGCCGCCAGGGATGCCGAAGAAGAGGAAGAAGTCTATCACCTGGCCCGTCGCAACTTCAGCCTGAATGGCCGCCACCATGAATTATTCTTGCTGCGCCACCTGACGGTGGAATTGCGTCGCCAGGAGGTGCAGACCTGGAAAAAAGTCATACGTGTCATCAGCCATGAATTGAATAATTCCCTGGCCCCGATAGCCTCGCTGGCGAATTCTGCCGCCGTACTGGTCAGCCGTGGCCAGACCGAACGCCTGCCCGGTATCTTGCACACCATAGAAGAACGCACCCGCCATCTGGAAAGCTTCATCGATGGCTATGCGCGCTTTGCCAAGTTGCCGACACCCAGGCTGGAACACACGCATTGGAATAGCTTCATCGCTGGTTTGAAGTCCCAGGTCATTTTCACCATCGTCGACAGTTTGCCGGAAGAAGCAGTCAATCTGGACCGCGCCCAGATGGAGCATGCCCTGCTGAATTTACTGAAGAATGCCCACGAATCCGGCTCCAGGGAAGACGACGTCAGCCTCAGCATACGTGTATTGCAGGGCATGGCGCGCATAGAAGTCATGGACAGGGGTAGCGGTATGAGCGATACGGTAATGTCGAATGCCTTGATTCCATTCTATTCCACCAAGCGCAGCGGCACTGGCCTGGGCCTGGCTCTGGTGCGAGAAATCATCGAAGCACATGGTGGCAGGATCAGCTTGCAGAATCGTGAAGGCGGGGGATTAACGGTCAGTCTGTTCTTGCCGCTTATCTAAATTAAACAAAAGCGATTGGCAGCCTCATCTGCATGCACAATCCAGTACCAGGGCGATTGCTGGCCTGTATGCTGCCACCATGTGCCTGTATCACGCGCTGGGTGATTGCCAGGCCCAGGCCATAGCCTTCGCTGCCATGCTCTGCCAGCGCACTGCGATAAAAAGGCTGGAAGATGCTTTGCAACTCAGCCTCCGGTACACCATTCCCTTCATCCATTACCGAAATATGCAATTGCCCCTCCTTCACCTCGGCTTGCAAGGTCACGAGAGTATCGGGGCGGGTATGCCGGATGGCATTGCGCAAGACGTTTTCCATGGCACGATGGAGTAATTCATAACGCCCCAATACACATACCTTGTGTATCTCATCTTCAGAAAACACCGTCTTGAAAGTCTTGCACGCAGTCTTCGCTTCAAAATGGGCATTGTCACTAAGGTCGGCAAATAATTCATCCATGTGTATCAAGTCTTGCCCGGCATGGGTACCGGCCTCAAGCCGCGACAAGGTGAGGATTTCACCGACCAGCTTGTCCATGCGCACCGCTTCTTTATCCATGCGCAACATATATTCTTCTGCCTTGTCAGGTTGCTGACGGGCCAGGCCTATGGCAGCCTGCAAACGTGCCAGAGGCGAACGCAATTCATGCGACACGTCATGCAAGAGGCGGCGTTGGCTTTGCAGGGAGCCTGACAATTGCTCGGCCATACGGTCAAAGTCGCGACCCAGTTCAGTCAACTCATCCTGGCGCCGCCCCATGCTATCACCTATGCGTGTCTGCAGCTTGCCGCAGGCCATGGCCTGCAAGGCAACACTGAGCTGACGTATGGGCTTGGACATATACCAGGCCATCAGGGCAGCAAATAAGAGGCTGGCCAGCAAAGCGCAAGTCATGGGGATCAGGGCACGCATGTCGCCGTTATCAGGTGGTGGCTTGCGCTGCCCCATCGCTTGCAGTCCATGATCGCCAGGCGTTTTCCCCGGAACTTCACCGTGATGAAAGCCTGGTCCCGGGCCGGGCCCAGGCCCGTCAGGTCCATACGTGCTTTCTTGCCCAGGTTTGCCGGCATTCATGCCCGTGGCGGCCACTGATCGGGTTAATTCTTCATTACTATGCTTGATCCAGAAAGTGACACTGATGCCTGCTATCGCTGTCAATTGTGCCAGCCAGATAAAGAAAAAGAATTTCCAGAATAAACGTCCGAGTTTCAGCATGTTCACTCGCGCGTCAGCATATAGCCCTGGCGATACACCGTCTGTATGACGGCACGGCCATCGGCAAAGGCACTGATTTTCTGGCGTATGCTACTCAGGTGGACATCGATATTCCTGTCGAATCTGGCCACTGGTCGCCCCAGCCCTTGTTCAGACAATTCATTTTTGCTGACAGTTTGCCCGGCATTTCTGGCCAGCAGTTCCAACAGGGTGAATTCGGTACTGGTCAGTTCCAGCAATTTATTATTCCACTCTGCCCGACGCTGACCCGGCCATAATTGCAGTGCGCCAACCACCAGGCACAGTCTGTCCTGCTCGGTGCTCATTCCCATTTCTGTGCGACGCAAGATGGCCCTGAGCCTGGCCAGCAATTCACGGGGAGTACAGGGTTTGGGCACATAATCATCCGCCCCCAGTTCCAGGCCTATGATGCGATCTACATCGTCACCGCGCGCTGTTAGCATCAGTACAGGTATGCGGCTATGTTCACGTATGCGGCGCAAAGCTTCGATGCCGTTCATGCGCGGCATCATGACATCCAGCACGGCAATCGCATGCTGGCCAGTCAGTGCCTCTTGCACTGCCTGCTCACCGTCATGTACGGTAGTGATGACAAAATCCTCACGCTCCAGGTATTCCTTGAGCATGCCTACCAGTTCAACGTCATCGTCTGCAAGCAATACCTTGGTCATATGGGCGAAAAAAGAAAAGTGATTTCAGTTGCCGATGATGATAACAAAGCCTCCCTGGCTCATGGGTAAATTTACCCGCTTTTACAGTTTGTCAGTGTTACCTGGGTTTTTTTGGTGATGACACAAAATCCTTACCTAACTTTACCTTGGCTTTACTGCACTTAACAAGTCACCACGACACAATGCAGCAACACCAACAGCAAGGAAAAGACATCATGGACAAGCATACAAACCAACTGGAAACCGACCTTCATACCCTGATGCAAGCAGCCGCCTCACGCAGGCAGATGTTGCGCTGGATGTCGGTTGGTGGCGCTGCGAGCTTGCTGGGCTGCGGTGGTGGCAGTGATGCCAGCACCACAGCAAGCGGGACGACAACTACTGGCAGCACAGGCACAACCAGTGGCACGACGACAGGCAGCAGCACAGCTTCCTGTAGCATCATCCCGGAAGAAACTGCTGGCCCCTACCCTGGCGATGGCACGAATAGCAATGGCATCAGCATCGCCAATGCCCTGGCCTTGTCTGGCATCGTGCGCAGCGATATACGTTCCAGTATTGCCGGTGCCAGTGGTGTTGCCGCTGGAGTGCCTTTGACCATCAAATTGCAACTGGTCAATACCAAGGGCAGTTGTGCCTCGCTGGCTGGCTATGCCATCTACCTCTGGCATTGTGACCGTGATGGTAATTATTCCATGTATTCATCCGGTGTCACCGCAGAGAACTACCTGCGTGGCGTGCAAGAAACCGATAGCAACGGCAATGTCAGTTTTACCACTATCTTTCCTGGCTGCTATGCCGGGCGTATCCCGCATGTGCATTTTGAGGTCTACCCCGGCAGCAGCAAAATCAGCAATGCCAATAACAAGCTCAAGACTTCACAATTCACCTTCCCCATGGCGACCCTGAATGAAGCCTACCAGGCGACCGGCTACTCAAACAGTGTGCGCAATCTCTCGCAAATCACGTATGCAACAGATAATGTCTTCAGCGATGGCACCAGCCTGCAAATGGTCAGTGTCACTGGCAATGCAACACTGGGTTATGTGGTGACTTTGACGGTGGGTATATCCGTGTAATTCCTGCAATGCCTGTGGCAGACCAGTCTTGCCTTGCCACAGGTATTTGAATAGAATCGGTTTTTGCTCAAACTCTTTTAAAGAAAGGAGGAAACATGGAAGTAATTAAATACGCAGTATGGCGCGTATCTAACTTTGGTATATTTGCTATCTCTTGTCCTGGTTCCATCGCGCTGCGATAAACAGACGAGAGCATATTTCCCATCCCCCATCTTAGGGCCTGTTCTCGGCTCACATCGTTAGCGCTCCTGTTGACGTGGATGCTTGCATCCCAAATCAAAGACAAGAGCATGACTACCTTATTATCTACACAAGCATTACAACTGGAAACCTGCCACGGCGTTTTATTCCAGGATCTGCAATTCACCTTGCAAGTTGGCCAGCGCATAGGCTTGATAGGCCACAATGGCAGCGGCAAATCCACCCTGCTCTCCCTGCTGGCCGGGCAACGTAGCACCAGCAGCGGCAGCATACAAATGGCAGGTCTGTGTCGCCTGCAATATGTGGAACAACACTTGCCACCTGCCCTGCATGCACTCAGCCTCTACGATGCCATGCTCGACGCCATAGGCGATATAGGTGAGATGCCAGAATTACACTGGCGCGTCGACAGCCTCTTGCAAGAGCTGGACATAGATGCCGTCACCGCCAAAGTCGCTGTGCAATCCCTGTCCGGTGGCCAGCACACCCGGCTACTACTGGGACGTGCCTTGCTGCGCGACCCCAATCTCTTATTATTGGACGAACCCAGTAACCACCTGGACTTGCCATCCCTGCTATGGCTGGAAGAGTTCTTGCTGAACTGGAAAGGGGCATTTGTACTGGTATCGCATGACCAGCGCCTGTTGAATCGGGTGACGCTGCAAAGCTGGATCTTGCGTGACAGGCAAATCACCTGCTTCGATCAACCTTGCACCGCGGCCCTGCAATCCCTGGAACTGGCGGATGAAGCTGCGCAAGCCAGACGTGATGCTGAGCAATCAGAAATAGACCGTCTGGCGGCCAGCAGCAAACGCCTGGCTATCTGGGGCAGCACCTATGACAATGAAAAACTGGCACGCAAGGCCAAGAGCATGCAAAAACGGGTAGACCGGCTAAAGGAAGAACAAACCACCGTCACCGAAGGCCAGCCCTGGACTTTGCAATTGCATGGCAAGGCTTCAGCCGCCAATCATTTGCTGCAACTGGAAAACTTGACGGTCAGGGCCACACCAGACTTGCTTGGTTTATTCACACTGGAGCAATTCAATATACGGCCAGGTGACAAGATCGCCTTGCTGGGTGCGAATGGTACTGGCAAGTCTTCCCTGCTCAGGCAATGCTGGCAAGCCATCCTGTTGCAGCAAGAGACTGCACAGATACGCTGGCATGCAGCAGCGCAGATAGGTTATTACGACCAGTCTTTGCAGCAATTGCGTGATGATGCCAGCCTGCCGGATGCGCTGTATCCCTTTGTCGCAGGCTCGGGCTTGGCCAGGACAGAGCTGGTACGCAAGCAAGCCCTGATTTCGGCAGGATTTCCCTATCACCGTCACCAGCAAAAAGTAGCATCGCTGAGCGGTGGTGAAAGAGCGCGCCTGCTGTTTCTGGCGCTATCACTGGCCAGCTATCATCTGCTGTTTCTCGATGAACCTACCAATCATCTGGACATGCAGGGCAAGCAGGAATTGACTGAGGCACTCGCAAGTTTTGCCGGTGGTTTTTTGCTGGTCTCGCATGACCGTGATCTGATAGAGCAGAGCTGTCAAGAATTCTGGGTAGTGCAAGATGGTCGCCTGGAAAGATGGCTGGATGCAGAAAGTGCTTATCAGTGTTTGCGCAACAAGCCAGTGCTTAACCCAGGACAGAAAGAACAATATGCCGAACCTGTCAAGGCGGTTGACATTGTTCTCAATGACAGCGAGCTGGCCTTGCAAAGATTGTGTGAGCTGGAGGATTTATTGCAAGCTGACCTGGCACGCAAACCCAAACACCAAAAAGCACAGCAGCAAGCAAGCTGGCGTCAAGAAATGGCTGGTTTGTCTCACTTGCTTGGACTAAATTGATCCCAGGTTTTTAAATTTATCGAAGCAGCTTTCCAGGCAAGCCTGGCATGCTGCTTCGTTTTTTAACTCTCAGGCAAACCCTGATCACACCACATGCATTCATCCCTTTGACTATCCGTGCGCATTTTGCATGCAGGACAGGCGATTAAATTTTCATCCTGACGTCTGCCTTTGGACAATACGCGGGAAAATATCCAGCTCGCCAAAACCACGAATGCCACAAAGAAAATCAAATACGTAGCAGTTGAACTGGAAAGCCAGTCCTGCACGACGGCAAAAATAGCGAGCAGAGATAAGGGAATGATCGCTAGCAAGATCTTTAACAGCGGCTTCATATGATTGATATTCTTGATATCCCTTACATCTTAGCCCGGCAAACATGGGCTCAGATATTAAACAATGGCAGAAAGCCGGTTTTTCCACCTGACTCTCAACCTCTCTAATTTCTATGCAAACTCTTTTTTTCGTGACACTTTGTCAGGCACTTTGCCTGTCCAGTGAAACGCCAAACTCTCCATCTATCCAGGTATCACGATCACGGATGATGGCTTGTACTGGCAATGCCGAAGTCTTGACCGTCATGCCACTGATCTTTTTGACTGCCGTACCTATGGCCATGAATTCCACCAGGCCATTTCCTATCTCGGCGATATAAGTTTTTACACCTATCACCTCGTCAGCGCCTATCTCGCTTGCTTCACGTTTTAATCTATCCACGGCATTCACCCTGGCATCATGGATGAGTGTGGTCAAATCACTGATTTCGCCTTTCTTGATGGATTTCACCGTGGCCAGAAAGCCACCAATCAAACCCAGGGAATAAATCGAGGTCGACATCAGCAACTTGACAGGTGCAAAGCCCAGACTGGTCATGGACCACAGTTCTTCCCCCGTCATATCGCTGGTGACAGGATTAAGGCTGGCCCATTGCGGCAAATCGCTATTGAATGCTGCGGTTCCTGTCATCAGCATTTCATGCACACCCATCCATTTTTCTATGGTAGTGCGTATCCCCACCACCGAGTTGGCACCACTCGCCTTGGCTTGTTTGACTAGCCGTTCCAGCGCCACATGCCGTGTGACGTTGAAGATGTCACTGAACTCCCTGATCTCGCCGCGCACCATGGTTTTCAATGAACCCAGGATATTGCCGCCTATGCCCATGGAATAAGCCACATTACCAAACACATGCTGCAAGGGCTGGTACCCTGCATCCATGTGGCAATACAATTCCTGCGCATCGCCAGCACTGGTAAACAATGCCTTGGTATTGCCAGGCACATGAACCGCCGAACCGACAAAAAGGAACTCGGTCTTGCCTCTCAAAGAGCGCAATTCACTGGTAACCCCGGCCACGCCATCAGCATCATGTTGTATCGCTTCGCGCACCATACGGGAAAATGCATGGGCCCGCCCATCATGTATCACCGATGTAATTTGCGCGATCTCGCCACCTAGAATATTTCCTACACCTGCACCAATGCTGCCAAAAAAACCCATGGAGTTGACGCTATTGCCAACCACAATTTCACCTGGGCGCATATTCTTTTTGGCGAGGCAAAATATTTCATTCCCTGATAATCCGGTTACTTGTGTCATGTGGTTTCCCTGGTGGATGTAGACATCAATTACGATACTGGCTGTTCTTAACTAGTTTAAAAACCTGTCTTAAGTCAGGCTGACTGTGGAGACTCAATTCAATCCTGATCAATAGCTGCAGTGTTAGCCAGCAAAGGAAAACGTATCACGACCTGCGTCCCTTCGGTAGATGAAGAATGCAATTCCATTTCACCATTAAAAGCCGCCACACGCTCACGCATGCCGGTAATACCTATGCCTGCCGAGCTATGGTGAATATCAAAGCCCCTGCCATTGTCACTGACCTCTATCTGCAAGCTCTGCTGTTCTTCCAGCATGCTCAAAGCCACTTCAACCTGGCTGGCCTGGGCATGTTTCATGATGTTGGACAAGGCCTCTTGTATGATGCGGTAGACAGAAATCGCCAGGCCACTATCAAGCCTGGAAAAATCGCCTTCACTGTCAAAATGAAACTGGCAGCCCGGCACATTCGTGTTGTAGTGCCTGAGCATGTCTTCTACTGCACCTTGCAAACCCAGCATGTCCAGCACTTCAGGGCGCAAGCGGCGCACCAAGTTGCGGCCATTGGCATATAAATCCAAAGTCAGTTTGGTGATGGCTTTGGCACGTTCCTGAATTTCCATGGTCGCTGCACCAGCGTCCATCTGTGCTGCCAGAAATTGTATGCGCTGCGCTTCCAGCCTGGCCGCAATCAATGAGGCATTCAATTCATCATGAATTTCTATGGCGATGCTCTTACGTTCATCTTCGACTATGTGATGGACTTTTTGTATCAGCTTGCGTTTTTCTGCATTGGCTTTCAGTGCTTCATTGCGCGATGCCATCAAGTCCCTGGTTCTGTCCTGTACCTTGTTTTCCAGGTCTTGCTTGGCTTGCTGCAAACTGAGCGACATGGCATTGATGGAAGTCTGCAAATCACCTATCTCGCCACCTGTCGTTACCTCCAGCTTGCTGGAATAATCACCCTCACGTATTTCACGCAGGGTTTCTATGGCTGTCTGCAAGGGCCGGGTCAGGCTCATCGACAGATACACTGCCAGCACTGCACTGACAAACAGGGCCAGTGCACTAATGGCCAGTTCAAAAAAGAAACGCTGGCTATGCTTGGCCAGCATGCGTGTCGCTGACATGGTAACCCTGACATAGCCAAGTACATCGGCATTCTTTTCTGCTTTTTTTTTGTCAACTGCGCTGATTTCCATAGGAATGGTCGTGCTGTTGGCACTCTGCGCATTTTGCGCATTCCTGAGCAAATTAACCCATACCAGTTGTCGTTTGACTGGCACTTCGACATAGCGTTCCGTACTGAGTATTTTTTCAGTAGAAATAATATGCAAGACATCTTTCTTTTCCACATCCAGCACATCGATTCTATGTATGCTGCGGTCTGACAGCATGACATCAGTCATAGTGCTTTTCAAACCTGGTAAATTCCTGGTCAGCAAATTGTATTCCACACTCTCTGCCAATGCGGTGGACACTACGTAGGCACGCTCTGCCAGTTCGCCCTTGCCTTCTTCCAGCCTGGAATGATAGGTATACCAGACCATGGAACAAAACATATAGATGACGGGCGACAAGATGATCAGGAACAGACGCGAACGCAAGTTCCAGTTTCGCCAGAGCAATGCAGAAAACTTCATGGCACCAGAGCCAGTGTCAGTGCCACATTGCCCTTGAGCCTGCTCATGGCGCAATCAAGCCATGCTTGACGGCCAGCTTGGTGATATACGCAGGCCTGTGCACGCCCAGTTTTTCCTTGATGGTCTGGCTGACATTGCTGATGGTTTTCAAAGACAAGTCCAGCCTTTCGGCGATCTCGGCATTGGTCAAACCTTCGGCCATGAGCTTGAAGATTTCCAGGTCACGCTCATTAAGCAGGGATTGCGGCGACTCGTCACCGCGTACTGATAAATTTGCCAGACGCTCGGCTATCTGCGGCAAGAAATACAACTCCCCCAGGTGGGCGCGCTGCACGGCAGTCGCCAGGTCAGCCGGATCACAATCCTTGGTGACAAAGGCTTTGGCCCCCAGGCGATAGGTTTCCTTGATCAGGGCATCCTGGTCGAATTGGCTAAGGAAGATAATTTTCGCATCTGGGTATTGCGCAAGTATATTGCGCGCCGCGTCCAGCCCTGTCAGGTCAGCACCAAAACGTATGTCCAGTATCACCACATCAGGCTTGAGTGCCGCATATTGCTCAAATGCCTCTTGCGGCGTCTTGGCCTGCCCCAGCACAGTGATGCCCAGATTACCAAGTGACATGGCAAAACCCGTCATAACGATGGGATGATCGTCTGCCAGCAATACTTTTATGCCATTTTGCATATTTACAACACCTTATAGTTTAGCAAAGCATTTTGCTTCTTAGACGCAATCATAATGCTTTTCACTAGCAATTATATCAATCATAGCTGTGAAATACCTGACTAATCTTTGCGTTAAGCAAAGCCAGGTGATTGCCGGGCCGTTAGCTAGACATGCAGTGCCCATTCGAAATGAGATTAATGTAGCTTTTTATCATCAAAAATAAGGTGTTAAGTAAAAAAATCATTTTAAATGATAAAAAAAATCATTTGAAATTCAAAATAAATACTTTTCAAGTGACATTTTTATTGCTATCTTAAAGCACATGGATTGCGCAAAACTATCAAACCCATTTCCGATGGGCAGTAAAAGTCGGAAATATGGCGTGCCAATCCAAGCTTATCCCTGGCATGGCAATCAACGTTTGGCCATTCCTGGACTGACCACGAACCTGGAGAACAATATGGAATTCACAGAAAACCAGTATCAGCCCTTGAAACGCATGTCACGCTTGGGCGTTGTTGCTTTGTTGCATGTTGCATTGCTGGCGGCATTGTTGAGCAGTATGAAGATAACGATTAACCGCCATAAGGATGAAGGCCCTATTCAGGTCACCCAAATAGAAAAGCCTGTGGAAAGAGAAAAGCTTCCACCACCTAAATTAGAGACCAAGCTGAAAGATCCGATTAGCCCTCCGCTGGTAATCCCCGAGATTGTGACCAACAGGCCGCCCATAATCGATGAAAGTGGGCTTACCACTACCAACACTGGTATTAAAGATACCGGGAAAAGTACAGCGGGCGGCACCATAGATGGAACAGTAGTGGCGGCTATAGCTCCTCCCAAAAATCCCATCCATGTCGCCGCTGTGATTAACTTCAATGCCTGTGACAAACCGGCTTATCCTGCCAGTTCCATACGCAATGGCGAAACCGGCACCGTCACTTTATCGATGCTGATAGGTACGGATGGCAAAGTCGTCGAGACCAAGACCATGGAAAGCAGCGGCTACCGTGCACTTGACCGTGCCGCCACGCAAGCCTTGTCACTGTGCCGCTTCACCCCAGGGACCATAGATGGTGTGGCACAACAAAGCTGGACCAAGGTGCAATACGTCTGGAAGATAGATTGAGCAAAAAGTATTTCGATAGCCAAACCCTTTGTGCTGCCTGCCTTCCCGCTATGCGGTGGGCATGGCAGTTTTTTTGACCATCTCAGCTCATAGCCATGACTAAGAAACTCAGCTTTCGTCTCTGTTTTTATGTTCTTTGCTTGCTCTGCAGTTGCTTGCTGACCCCGTTTGCAACTGCCACGCTCCCCCCTGAACCAAGCCAGCATATACCTCAAAAGGATTTCAATATGGCTTCAGGCCAAAGTGTTGACTTGCCAGTGCTGATGGTGAATGTACGGGGTCCTGCGGGCAGCGCGCCAGTATATGCTCACCAGGCTTATCACAGCATATTTGCACACGCGCCTTATCTGAGCTGGATCATCATGCTATGTGCCTGCTTATTACCACTGGGTATGCTGGTAGTCACAACGGCCACCATCATGGATTTCCGCAAGCGCAGAAGCGATGATGACGCACTTTCACACAGAACTGATTTCCTGGAATGGGCCTCCTAGAATTTGCTTCCTAAGTGCGACTTTCGCATTGACATACCTTGGTCATACTGGCGCTTTAGAATACGACGCTACTCCAGCCCTAGCCAAGGAAAGCCATGTCCAATGATAAGAACCCAAGCAAGAATAATCTGCAGCGCCGCCAGTTCCTCTGCAATGTCACGACTGGCACAGGTGCCCTGATCGCCGGCGCTGCCCTGCCCAAGCTGGTCAAGGCACAAAATACGACTCCTGCCTTCATCACGGCAGAAAAATCGCGTCCACAACTGCCTTGTGGTGTCATGAGTGGCGACATCAACCGCGACAAAGCCATTATCTGGAGCCGTACTGACAGGCCAGCACGCATGCTGCTCGAATACGCCAATAATGAATCCTTCAAAAATGCCCGTAGCATCAGCGGCCCACTGGCACTGCCCAGCAGCGATTACACGGCACGCATAGACCTCAGCGGTCTGCCTGCTGGCCAGCGTACTTTTTACCGCGTGCGTTTCCAGGACTTGCAAAATCCTTCCGCCAGCAGTGAAGCAGTGTCAGGTAGCTTGCTCTTACCCGGCGGCACAGAACGCGACATCACTTTTGCATTCTCGGGCGATGAGGCAGGCCAGGGCTGGGGTATCAATGAAGCGTTTGGTGGTTATCGTATCTATGAAAGCATGCGCCGTTTCCAGCCTGATTTCTTTATTCATTCCGGTGACCAGATTTATGCTGATGGACCGATACCAGCCCAGGTCAAACTCGACGATGGCAGTCTCTGGAATAATCTGGTAACGCCCGCCAAGTCCAAGGTAGCAGAAACCCTGGCCGATTATCGCGGCAATTTTGCCTATAACTTCCTGGATGTCAACAAGCGACGCTTTGCTGCCGAAGTACCTTTTCTGGTGCAATGGGATGATCATGAAGTACGCAATAATTGGTATCCCGGCCAGCAGATAGGCGAGGCAGAAAAACGTTACCAGCAGCGTGACTTGAATACCCTGGCAGGTCATGCACGTAGGGCCATGTTTGAATACAATCCCTATCGCATAGACCAGCATGATCCAGACCGTATCTACCGCATGTTCAATTATGGTCCCTTGCTGGAAGTCTTCATGCTCGATGAGCGTAGCTATCGCGGTAAAAATTCGCCAAACCTGCAAACCAGTTTGAATGAGGATGCTGCCTTCCTCGGTAAACCGCAATTGCAATGGCTCAAGCAAGCCTTGCTGCGTTCACGCTCGACCTGGAAAGTCATCGCCAGCGACATGCCTATTTCCATCGTAGTACCCGACCTCAATCCTGACGTACCCAAGGGCACTTATGAAGCCTGGGCCAATGGCGAAAATGGCAAGCCACTGGGACGTGAACTGGAAATTGCCGAGATACTCAAATTCATCAAGCAACACAATATCAAGAACGTGGTCTGGGTCACTGCCGATGTCCACTATGCAGCAGCGACTTATTACACCCCAGAGAAAGCCCAGTTCACTGACTTCAAGCCCTTCTGGGAATTTGTCGGCGGGCCCTTAAATGCAGGCACTTTTGGTCCCAATGAAGTCGACCAGACTTTTGGGCCCGATGTGAAATATGTGAGCGTCCCAAAAGAGATGAAACAAAATCGTCCGCCTACAGACTTACTGCAATTTTTCGGCATAGCGAAAATCGATGCCAAGACCAAGGCAATGACGGTATCCATCCATGATATCGATGGCAAGAATCTGTATAAGGTCGATATCGCGCCCGAGGCTTGAAATCTGCATGTATTAAAGCTGCATGCACAAAAAAAGCCTGGTGTTTCCACCAGGCTTTTTAAACTGAAAATCAATACCGGCTAGCTATTACTTGTAGACAGTCACTGGTTCAGTATTTTGTACCGGCACTACAGGTTGAACATTCTGTCCACGGTATTGACCACGGTTGGCACCGCGTGGTGCGCCAAACTGTACCAGGATTTCATCATAGGCTGCATCAGCCAGACTGCGTGAAGTCTCTTGCATGACCTTGCCGCGATTGAAGACGACGCGGTCACCGGCACGGCTGATGATCTTGGTATCAACACCAGAACCGCTGGCGCTGAAAGCCGCCTTGATTTCATAAGTCTTGGTATTGATGAGACTGAAATCAGCAACCAGGTCCAGTGACAGACTGGCTGTCATGGAATTGCCGTATTGCAGTTGGTTGCTTTCCTGGCGGAACTGGATATTACTGACCGTGCCAAACAAGACATAGTCAGCACCAGGGTACATGCCCTGTTTGATACGACCGATGATGTCGTAAATTTTTTCCATAGGCTTGCCCACATAAGGACGCGCCTGTACCAGGCTAACACCACCACCTTTGATCAAGGCACCTTTGAGGTCAGCAGTATAAGTTTTTAACTCACCACGATCGATATAGGTATAAAAACCCTCGGCTTCGTAGTAATTGCTTTCGCTCTTGGCATTGATATTGCCACGCTGGGAATAGCTGCGATCAGTTTCGCGCTCGCTATAACTGCCCTTGACGCTGCTCTTGCTGGAAGCAGACACCACGCGAAAATATTCACTGACTTTTTCTTCATAAGTCAGGTCAGTAACGGCAATTTTTGGTTCAGCTGCATAGGCACTGAATGCCGCAGCAGAGCAGAACAAACCTGCCATCAGTTTTTTGAGATTCAACATCGTATTGCCTCTTTAAAAGATGAGCGACTGAGATTAGCGCTTGGAAGTTTTACGAATTTCTTTTTCGTCTTGCCATTCAATGGAGCCATCTTCGATGTCGTACAATTTCAAGGTCATTTTGTAGAACACGTCTTTGGTATTGGCACTTTGTTTGACGATAGAAACGATCTCGCCTTCCAGGGAATATTTGGCAGCGCTCATATTGCCAACCTTGGCCTTGCCCTGCGCCTTGTACAGACCACTTTGATTTTGGCGTTGCAATTCATCAACACCGGTTTGCATTTCATCGGCGCTGCGGGTGAACTTGACCTTGCGGCTCTTCACCAGTGCAGTCTGGATGGTATTCATGATGGATTTGGTATCGATGTATTCGCTGGTCTTGTTACGAACACCAGTCAAAGTCATGGTAGGACGATTTGCCAGTACCGGATCTTCCAGCAGGGAACCGACCATTTTTTCTGCAATCATTTGCAGATCAGTAGAACCAAATTCATTGGTGACTGTTTCAACTGCTTTGGTATCACCATACGTAGTCTGGCGCGCCAGGCTGACTGTAGGTTGCGACAGTTTAGTCTGGCAAGCGCTGAGTGAGAGGCCAAGCAATACCACCAGGGCGCAGCTTTTTGACAGTGAGGAAATGCGTTTCATATGTACTCCGTAAAAATAATCTTGTTACTGTTGGTGATTAGCGTGGCTCTGCGCTCATTTCGATTTTGAAGTCGTTTGCTTGCGGGCCATAGGCCGTTCCTTTGATGAACTGGCTTTGCTGACCCAAAATCATCAATGGCTTCCAGACTTCGCCATCACCGACTTGCATGCCGGCAGCATCGGTCCAGCGGAAACGATAGTAGACGCGTACATCGCGGTTGGTCAGGTTGACCATCTCAGCCTGTACTACCATGACATCGTTTTTACGCTGTGAGCGCAGATCCGTCACTTGCACACCTTCCAGGGTGCCGCGCACGATCAATTTGGCGGCGATACCTGGGGAAGAGGCATTTGGTACAGGATCAGCCATGGCTGGAACCGCAAAACAGGCGGCAACCAGGGCAGCGCATGCGGCAAATTGTTTGGAAATCTGTTTCATATACCCTCTACATATCAGTTGGATTTAGTGCTGGTGGTACTGGTGGTGCTTGTTGCTGTCGTTTTTGTGACCGTTTTTGCCTTGGCGGCTGGCTTGGACTTGCCTGTTTTCGGTGCTTCTGCTGCGGCTTCTGGTTCAGCCTGCAATTGTGCCACAGGTGTCACGCTACCGAACTTGGCCATGTCACCCATGTAAGTCTTGTTTTGATAAATGCGAACTGGCACCACCATGTAACGGCCATCTACCGTCACCTTGGTAGCTTCACCACCATTGCCAAAATTGACGTTGTAGTCGCCTGGTGGCAAAAATGCGCGGGCGACGAAAACACGGTCAGGCAAACTGCGCCACATACGGTCATCTGCCGGGCTTTCTGTCGCTGCCACTGCCACGTTTGCCGCCAGGCCAGCCAGGGCACCAAACTTCTTGTTGACCTGGTCTTGCACCAGGGCTTTGGTGACCGCACGTATCGCTGCACGGGTATAGATACCTGGCAATTCATCTTTCAGTGCCTTACGTGCCATAACGTTGAAGTCTGTCACCAGTGCTGTAGGCAAGACCTGGTCGCCCACGCGTATGTTATTGAGCACAGGCGCATTTGGATCAGGATAAATGACAGGGAAGGCAAAAGAAACCGTCACCAGACCACGGCCTGTAGGCACAGGAAAGGCAATTTTCTTGGATTGACGTGCCGGTGAATTACCCGCCTCAACAACGAACAGCACGTCAGTCACGCCTTTCTTGCGGCGGAAGCTGGTACGTTGATCCAGGCCTTTCAAGCCATCTTCCAGCACTGGCAGATCAGGGCGCAATTCGATCGCCTTGCGATAGCCAGGAGCTGCCAGGCCAGGTTCATTCAGGGCTTCATAGACAAAGCCAGCGAGGTAATGGCTGAGCGCATTTTGATAACCATTTTTGAGCTTCAATACTTCCGGGTCATTCAAGGTTTCTACCGGGTAACCGTTCAATTCCTTGCCAGTGGAAGCCACACCCTTGTCCTTGGCTTCTTTTTCTGCTTCTGCAGTCTCTTTGGCACGGAACTCCGCAATCACTGCCTCACGTTCATGGGTACGCTTGATATCGACGCGGGCAGTGTCGAGGTCACCGAGGTTCAGGCGGTCCATGGCCATGCGTGTGGTCAGCATGACTTTTTCATAGTCTTGCCCTTCGTAGTCACGGCTGGCATCGCCCATGATGGTGGCGCCAATCTGGCCCATCAGTTTTTGTGGTGCAGACTTGGCGGTCTCCTCCCAGATCTTGACCTTGGTATCAGCTACATCGAAAGCATCCAGGCTGTCTTTGTAACGCTTGCCTATACGCATCAATTCACCTTTTTCCAGGTTCAGCAACAAATCGGCCTTATTACTGCCCTGGGTTTGTGCTTCTACCTGTTTGATCGCCTCATCTATCTGGCCAGTCTTGGCTACTGAGAGCGAAGCAGCTACCTTGCTGTCATGAGTTTGCGTAGTAACACAACCAGTCAGCAACAGTGCAGCAACAAGGGGCGTGTAAGAGAGAGTAGCTAGGCGCATGGGTTTCATTATGGGTAGGCTAGGTAAAAGAAAATGCAAAACGCAGGCATGGAATTATCCATACATACACACAGCCAATCAGTATAGTAAGGCTTTGCATTTTTGTCATGGTATTAACTGCTACAAAATCGAAGTTCTTGTAACTAGTTGTAATGGAATTGTGGAAATAAAATACTGATTAGCTATGATTTACTTTAAAACAATAAAACCAGCTCAGGGCCTGCTATCCAGTAGCCAATTATCGATCTGATGCATGAAATCAGGCAAATAGTTTTTCTCTTCCGCACTGAGACTATGACCAGCACCAGGAAAACGGCGCACATCAATGATTTTCCCGGCGGCCTGGAAATGCTGCCGCAATTGCGCAATGGCTTGATCTGGAATAACAGGGTCAGCATCGCCAAATCCCAGCAATATTGGTATGTCCAGTGCCAGCAAATTGGCAGTTTGCGGGATACTGGCTATTTCTGACCAGTAACGCCAGCTGCGACCATGTAGCAAGCTGGCATCAGGATCTGCAGGCTTAAGCCGCAAACCGGCCTGCAACTGTTGCCAGGCAGAATTCATCCTGGGATTATTTATCGCCAGGGCCGCATACACGTCCAGGGCGTTCATGCCTGCATGCGATAGCAAGACCAGATGGGTGGCGGATAATTGCCTGGCCAATACGGGTGCCAGCTCTGCCCCTTCCGAAATACCCATCATGATCAGGCGTTGCGGTTTTTGCCCCTGCTTTTGCAATACAGCCAGTTGCGCACGCATGAACTCCAACTGGTCTGCCTGCCAGCGGGATGGATGGTCAGCACGGATATAGGCATCACCACAGGCTTTACCATTGGACCCTGGCAAGATATGCCGCTTATGCAGGATGAGGATTTGCGTGCGCCCAGACTCAGCTTCCAGGCCAGAAAAATACTGGGGCAAGAACTGCCCCATGCTGATGCAATCAGAACCTGAAAGCACAAATACCAGGTTTACTACAGGTTTGCCAACATCAACTTGCTGCCATGGTTTTTTTTCCAGTTGGTAATAGATCGCCTTGCCACCGTCCATGAATTGAAATTCATGCAGATAGACCGGAGGCTGCCGATCCTGACTGGCGGCAATAGCCAGAGCAGGCATGCAAACCAGGACGAGTTGAAAAAGCAATACGGGCAGCAGCAAGGCAGCAGCAAGAATTCTAGCAATACAAGTACTTATCAATGGGGCGGTCACGATGTTATCTATCTGTCGTCAGGCTGAGCTTGCATTTACTTTGTATACGCCTTGCGCGAACCATCTTCATAGACCAGATCATCCTTCATTGGTTTGCCACTATCATCCCAGGTGCGCTCACGCAGTATCCGGCCACGCTCATCATAATGAGATTCGCGCACCAGTGTGCCATTTTGCGCGAAACCCTGATGAATGCCAACGGGGCGTTCACGGTAACGGCCTTCGTAAACATAGCGTTTCAGGCTGGACATTTTGCCGTTATCAAAATAATTGCGCACTTCCTTGATGTCTTCCTTGCCTTCGGCAGTGAATTTTTCACTGCGTTTGGGCTGGCCATTCAGGTAAAAACTGGCGTCCGAGACCAGCCGGTTTTGCCTGCGCCCCTCTTTGTCTGTCATGGAAAAAATTTGCTCGCGTACTTTTGAGCCACTCTCGTGATAGTCAATTTCGCGCTCAAGTGCGATCGGTTTTTCTGTGGTGTTCCAGACGACTTCTTTACGCAAGATACCTTTATCAGAATATTGCCTGCGCGTTTTTTGTCTGGCACTGATTTCTTCTACTGTGTCTGGCTTGCCATTGTCATGGAAATAGGTAGCTTGCTGCGTGACTCCCGCCAACACAGTGAACTGGCTGCGTAAATGGCCGCTGTCGGAATACAGTTGCACCTGTGATGGCTTGCCGTTGAAACCGCATAAAACTGCGTCATTCGCATGCGGTGTCAGCATGGGCCTGTCGCCACATTCAAGTTCACTCAATTGTTTGTCTGGCGTATACCTGACAGCAGCTTTTTCTTTTGGGCTCTCGCCGACAAAGGCAATCCGTTTGACCACCCCATTCGCATACCATTCACGCACCAGGCCACGGGTGCTGCCATTCACATTGCTCTCTTCCCTTAGCACTTGCCCATTTGGGGCAAATTCACTCAAGCGTCCATGGGTATTGCCTTGTTCATTGACGTGATATTCCTTGCTCAACACGCCATCTTTGAAATAACGCACCACACCGACATAAACACCAGCGCGCAATTCCTGCTCTCGCACCAGCTTGCCTGTATCTCTTTCCACACACTTCATAATGCCGGTCTTGCCTGCCGTCGTGCTGCCATTGGCAGGATTGACTGACTCTTTGTTGATCTCACAATCTTCAACAGCCCAGGCACAAGACATGCCGAGGGTAGCCATCAGGATTACAAAGGTAAAAGGTGCAAAGGATCTAAGCTGGGTCCTTGTCCCTAAAACAAATTTGGTAGACATAGTCATCTTGAGATGAAAAAAAATAATGTTGAAAAAGTGAGAACAATTTTAATGATAATATTGTCAAAGTCATCAGCCATTTGAGAATTGGACTTATTATTCTCTCACCTGACCGCTTAGCAATGAAGCTTAATTACACTGGCACTCAGTTTTTGCCAGCTGGATTGGGAAGTTTCCTCAAGCATCGTTGATAAAAAATTTCATATTGTTTAAATTAACACTTTGGAGTCTGTAGCATGCCCTCAAACGAAGTCCACTTTCAAAAGCCGTCCTATACCTCTGTCGATCTTGGTACTTTCGGCGGTCACTATAGTTTTGCCTTTGCCATCAATAACAATGGCCAGATGGTAGGTCAGGATACAAAAAATGAAACCAGCAACAAATCCTTTTTTCCGCCTACCTATGCTGCCGTTTGGGACAATTCTTTTTGGGTATCCAAAACCACACTGCTCTCAGACCAGGAGAGCCATGCTTATGGAATAAATAATTTATCCACTGTTGTTGGCTATTCACAGGAAGATATCAATGGCAATCAGAAAATGCTAGCCACTGCCTGGCAGGATGGCAAGACGCGCTATCTACCATCTTTAAGCGATGCGCAGGATGAGAGCATTGCCAGCGCAATTAACGACCATGGTGTGATTGTTGGTGAAAATTTTTCCAGTACCTCGTTTGACGACGGGCATGCCACCCTCTGGAATGATACGGGTGTGATTGACCTGGGTACTTTGGGTGGCAATTTCAGCGAAGCATTTGCCATCAATAATGCAGGCCTGGTAGCAGGCTGCTCTTCCACCGATAAACCTGATCACGCTGTGCACCCGGTCATCTGGAAAGAAGGCAAGATCATCGACTTGTCACCTAGCCATTTCGGTATCGCCAACAGTGTGAATGACAATGACCTGGTAGTCGGATTCACCGGCGATGAACAGCATATCTCTCATGCCACGCTATGGATCAATCAAAAGGAAATCATACTGCAAGGTACTGCAGGATATTCTTCTTATGCAAGCGCCATCAATAACCAGAACCAGATCGTTGGTGCAGAAACTAGCAATGACGGTCACCGTCATGCCTTGCTCTGGAATACGCCCAATAGCGCACCAGTAGATTTAAATCAGTATCTTGACCAGTCTCAGCTTGAAGCAGGCTGGCAGCTTACCAGCGCCTCGGGCATTAATGATAAGGGGTGGATAATCGGTAGTGCGTCCAATAGCAAAACTTACGAAACTCATGCCTTTGTACTGAGCAGTGCTGGCGTTACAGAATTAATAGGCGCTGCGCCAGAGCAGGCAACACATGTGCTGGCCGCTCCCACTCCTGCCGCGCATGAGGCAAGCATGGATATCTGGGCAGGCATTTATTAAATTAGCAACATCAATCTGCAAAACCAGGGAACTCCTCTTAACTCATGGGCGGTTTTCTCCTGTTTCAGCTGCGACTCCGTGCTGAACATGGCACATCCCCCTCACGCTGGCCTTGCTTGCTAATTTGGGCAAAGCCGGTTTGCCCATCCATGAGCATCTTAAGGCAAAAAATAATGTTAAAAAAGTGAGAACAAATTTAATGATAACATTGTCAAAGTCATCAGTTATTTGAGAATTGAGCTGCCTATTCTCTCATCTGACCATTTAAGCAATGAAGCTGAATCAAACTCGTCCGTCGGGCTCGTCGCGGCGGTGAGCGAGTTTTTTCGGGCATCGTTAATAAAAAATTCACATTAATCAAATTAACATTTTGGAGTCTGTTGCATGGCCTTAAACAAAGTCAGTTTTCAAAATCCCTCCTATGTCTTTGCAGATCTGAGCACTTTCGGCGGTGACTATAGCTACGTCAGTGCCATCAATAATTCTGGTCAGATGATAGGCAGCGACACAAAAAATGAAGGGAGCAGCTCCTCGCATCATTCAAGCACACAAACTACCTATGCCGTGATTTGGGATAATTCTTATTATGTCCCCAAAACCACACTGCTCTCAGATGTCAATAGCCATGCCTACGGCATCAACGACCAGGCTATTGTCGTTGGCTCTTCAGTAAAAGACATCGATGGTAACTCCCAGATCATCGCTACTACCTGGAAAAATGGTGAAGCACAATATCTGGCATCTCTCAGCAATGGTCAGTACAAGAGCATTGCCAAGGCGATTAATGAGCAAGGTGTCATTGTGGGCGAAAGTTTTACTGGCGATTCGTGGCAAGAACACCATGCTTCCATGTGGAATAACACTGGTGTCATTGATCTGGGTACACTGGGTGGCAAGGACAGTGATGCATCTGCCATCAATAATATTGGTGTCGTGGTAGGCTGGGCTTCAGGCGCAGCAGCGGAAGACTACATGCACCCGGTCATGTGGAAAGATGGCAAAATCATTAACTTATCTCCTGCACATCACGGTGCAGCGACCAGTATCAATGATAATGGTGTGATTGCAGGAAGTATATTTGATGATCAAATGTATGCTCACCCTACCTTGTGGATCAATCAAAAAGAAATAGCAATGCAAAGTTCTGCTGGATCTTATTGCTATACCAGTGCCATCAATAACAAGAACCAGGTAGTCGGTACAGAAATTGCCGCGAATGGCCAATTCCATGCCTTGCTGTGGAATACACTGGATAGCGCCCCTATAGACTTGAATCAATACCTTGACCAGTCCCAGCGCGATGCTGGCTGGAGGCTGACGAATGCCACCGATATCAATGAGCAGGGCTGGATAGTTGGTACGGCCATGAATATCAACACCTATGACTCTCATGCCTTTTTACTGACTGCTGAAGGTATTACAGGATTGAAAGGCGCTGCACCAGTACAGGCGACGGTAGTTGCCGTTGCAACGACTGTCCAGCATGAGGCAAGTGCGGATATATGGTCTGGCATGTATTAAATTAGCAATTTCAATAAAATCTTAGCAAGAAAACTGCCTTCGATTCCTGGAGGTAGTTTTCTTTTTTTACTCTGTGGCTCTCATTTGAGCAGGGTACAAACCAAAATTCCCCTCCACTAAGCCTAGTCTGCCTTTGCTGTCAAGACTGGCGCAAAGCCGCAAATTGCGTATCATCTGCGCCTTGATTGCTTTTTTTATTGTCTGGATTCTGGATTTATGTTGCCTTCGATTGAACAAAGACTTGCCGTAGAGCTGGCTGCCAAGCCGGTTCAGGTTGCCGCTGCTGTTGCCTTGCTGGACGAAGGTGCAACCGTCCCGTTTATCGCCCGTTACCGTAAAGAAGTCACAGGTGGCCTGGATGATATACAGTTGCGCCTGCTGGAAGAGCGCCTGCGCTACCTGCGCGAACTGGAAGACCGCCGCGCCGCCATCATCGCCTCGGTAGATGAACAGGGCAAGATGACCCCAGTACTGCTGGACGCCATCACCCATGCTGAAGACAAGACCCGTCTGGAAGATTTGTACCTGCCTTACAAACCAAAACGCCGTACCAAGGCCCAGATCGCCGTTGAAGCAGGTTTGCTGCCCCTGGCCGATGCCTTGCTGGCCGACCCTATGCTGAACCCGGATACCGAAGCCGCAAATTACCTGAAGCCTGCTTTCACCACCGACAATGGCGACAACCCCGGTGTGGCAGATGCCAAAGCCGCCCTCGATGGCGCGCGCCAGATCCTGATGGAACGCTTTGCCGAAGACGCTACCCTGTTGCAAGCCCTGCGTGAATACCTGAATGACCACGGCATCGTGGAATCCAAGGTTGTCGCTGGCAAAGAAGAAGCCGGTGAAAAATTCGCCGATTATTTCGATTATTCAGAAACCCTGGGCACTATCCCTTCACACCGCGCCCTGGCCCTGTTCCGTGGCCGCCGTGAAGAAATGCTGACCGTGACCCTGCGTCTGGATAGCGAAGAAGAAAAACCAAAATGGGATGCACCGCTGAACCCCTGTGAAAGCCGCATCGCTGCCCGCTTTGGCGTCAGCCAGAAAGACCGCCCTGCCGATAAATGGCTGGTCGATACTGTGCGCTGGGCCTGGCGCGTCAAAGTCTTCATGCATCTCGATACTGAGTTGATGGGCAAGCTGCGCGAAACCGCAGAAGTGGAAGCCATCAATGTCTTTGCCCGCAACCTGAAAGCCCTGCTGCTGGCCGCCCCCGCTGGTCCACGCGCCACCATGGGCCTTGATCCTGGCCTGCGTACTGGCGTCAAGGTAGCGATCGTTGATGCAACTGGCAAAGTGGTTGAATATGCGACAATTTACCCGCATCAACCCCGCAATGACTGGGATGGGTCCCTGCATGTATTGGCCCAACTGGCGGCCAAGCATAATGTCTCGCTGATCTCTATCGGCAATGGCACGGCTTCGCGTGAAACCGACAAGCTGGCAGGCGATTTGATCAAGCTCAAGCCTGAACTCAAGCTGACCAAGATCGTCGTTTCTGAAGCGGGTGCATCGGTGTATTCCGCTTCTGAATTTGCTTCCAAGGAATTGCCTGACCTGGATGTGTCCATCCGTGGTGCGGTATCGATTGCCCGTCGCCTGCAAGACCCGCTGGCTGAACTGGTGAAGATTGATCCCAAGTCCATCGGTGTAGGTCAGTACCAGCATGATGTCAGCCAGTCACAACTGGCGCGCTCACTCGATGCCGTTGTTGAGGATTGCGTGAATGCGGTGGGTGTCGATGTGAATACCGCTTCTGCACCTTTACTGGCACGCGTCTCTGGCCTGTCTTCCAGCGTAGCGCAAAGCATAGTCAATTTCCGCGATGCCAAGGGCATGTTCAGTTCACGTTCAGACTTGCGTGCTGTACCGCGCCTGGGTGACAAGACTTTTGAGCAGGCAGCCGGTTTCTTGCGCATCATGAATGGCAGCAACCCACTTGATGCATCTGCAGTCCACCCTGAGTCTTATCCACTGGTAGAAAAAATCCTGGCGGATATCAAGAAGGACGTAAAGGGCGTCATCGGTGATGCTGGCTTGCTGAAGTCTTTGAACCCGGCCAAATACGCCGATGAAAAATTTGGTGTACCAACCATCACCGACATCATCGGTGAGCTGGAAAAACCGGGCCGTGACCCGCGTCCAGAGTTCACTACCGCCACCTTCAAGGATGGCGTAGAAGAAATCAAGGACTTACGCCCTGACATGATTTTGGAAGGCGTGGTCACCAACGTTGCCGCCTTTGGCGCTTTCGTTGATATTGGTGTGCATCAGGATGGCCTGGTACATATCTCTGCCCTGTCCAACACCTTCGTCAAAGACCCGCATACGGTCGTCAAGGCTGGCCAGGTGGTCAAGGTGAAAGTACTTGAAGTCGATGTCAAACGCCAGCGTATCGCCCTGACCATGCGCCTGACCGATGCTGCACCTGTAGCAGGCAGCAAGCCTGAACAGCGTGGCGACCGCAATGATGCCAAGCGCCTCAATCAACACCGCTCACAAACCCAGGCGCCAGCACCAGCTGGTAATGCCATGGCGGCGGCGTTTGCGAAATTGCGTGGGTAAGTAATAAGTAAGCAATAACTAAGCAATAAACAAGTAATAAAATTGATGATCAGACTGTCCCAAATTGTGACAGTCTGATCAGTGTTGCGAAATAATGTGACACCTGGATTTTCCACTCTTCTCTCTTTTCAGCAAATCCGTCGCCAGCGTCAGCAGTACCCCCGTCTCTGTATCTTCCCCATCTCTCATCTGCATCCCTTATATTTTTCTTCAGGAAAACATTTCAAACATGGCACGCCGTTTGCCTAATTAGCTCCGTGTCGCATCCCATGCGCACCCACTAATAAATAACGGAGACCATCATCATGAACCTGGCCGACATCAGCAAACTGGGCATCAGCAATCCTTACGCCAAACGTTATAACAACTACATAGGCGGGAAATTTGTAGAGCCTGTCAAAGGCGAATATTTCGAGAACATCAGTCCCGTCATTGGCCAGGCCTTCTGCGAAATCGCACGTTCAACGGCAGAAGATGTGGAACTGGCACTGGATGCTGCCCATGCCGCAAAAGTAGCCTGGGGCAAGACCTCGCCAGCAGAACGCGCCAACATCCTCAACAAGATCGCTGACCGCATGGAAGCCAACCTGAGCTTGCTGGCAACTGCTGAGACCCTGGACAATGGCAAACCCATACGTGAAACCATGGCGGCAGATATCCCGCTGGCTATTGATCACTTCCGTTATTTTGCCGGCTGCATACGTGCGCAGGAAGGTTCGGTTTCCCAGATCGATGACCAGACCTATGCCTATCACTTCCATGAGCCACTGGGCGTCGTCGGCCAGATCATTCCCTGGAATTTCCCTATCCTAATGGCGGTGTGGAAAATGGCACCCGCCCTGGCCGCAGGCAATTGCATCGTCATGAAACCGGCAGAACAGACACCTGCCTCCATCATGGTACTGGTTGACTTGATCAAGGACCTGTTACCGCCTGGTGTCTTCAATGTCGTCAATGGCTTTGGCCTGGAGGCGGGCAAACCACTGGCATCCAGCAAACGCATCGCCAAGATAGCCTTTACCGGTGAAACCGGCACTGGCCGCCTGATCATGCAATATGCATCGCAAAACCTCATCCCTGTGACTCTGGAGCTGGGCGGTAAATCACCGAATATCTTCTTTGCGGACGTCATGGAAAAAGATGATGCCTTCTTCGATAAATGCCTGGAAGGTTTTGCCATGTTCGCGCTGAACCAGGGGGAAGTCTGCACCTGCCCTTCACGCGTGTTGATACAGGAATCCATCTATGACCAGTTCATGGCCAGGGCTATCAAGCGCGTTGCCGCCATCAAGCAAGGTAATCCTTTTGACAGCGCCACCATGATAGGGGCGCAGGCTTCACAGGAACAACTGGAAAAAATCCTGTCTTACCTGGATATAGGAAAGCAGGAAGGCGCGCAGCTCTTGATAGGCGGAGAAAGGAATGTACTTGATGGCGAGCTGGCCCAGGGTTATTACATCAAGCCTACCATCTTCCAGGGTCACAACAAAATGCGCATCTTCCAGGAAGAAATTTTTGGCCCTGTAGTGTCCGTCACTACCTTCAAGGATGAAGAAGAAGCCATAGCGATCGCCAACGATACCCTGTATGGCCTGGGTGCTGGTCTATGGACACGCGACGGCTCCCGTGCCTTCCGCGTTGGCCGTGCCATAGAAGCAGGCCGTGTCTGGACCAATTGCTACCACCTCTACCCTGCCCATGCGGCATTCGGCGGCTACAAGCAATCCGGCATAGGCCGTGAAAACCACAAGATGATGCTGGATCACTATCAGCAAACCAAGAACTTGCTGGTCAGCTATAACCCGAACGCCATGGGTTTCTTTTAATCCCGATCAGATGCTCAGTCAGATGTCCAATCAGATGTGAAGAAGGCGGCCCGCGAGCCGCCTTTCTTTTTTAATGCCGACATCAGCCAGCCTCAGGATTTCTGCTGGTACTGCGCAAAAAAACATGCAGAAATCTTTTTATACCCTTGCTCATTAGGGTGACCATCAATCCTCATGAAATCAGATATCGCCAGCGGGCAGGTCGTATAATTGATTTGCTGGCGTTTCAGCCTGTCTTCGACGTAGATGCTATCGGCATTCTTGCGACCAAACAAACCCGTTTCATCGCGCTGTGTCAGCAGTATGAGTTTTAATTGGGGATATTTCTGTTTCAATGCCTCCAGGGCCTTGAAATTAAGGTCAAAAAGTTCCTGTTCATCAACAAGTGCTGCATTCGGTTTTTTTAAGAAGCCTGCGTATTTCGAGATGACATTATAGGAAAATGAAAAATACCTGAGGCTCTCGGAGAAATCATGTTTGTTTAACCTGTCGTTGACATTGAATCTGTCAGCACCCAGCTTTACGATATCAGCATCAGTGCTCGTCTCATCTACCGGCCACCAGTAGTCTGTACGCAAATTGCAATTGCCATGATTCATGCATGGCTCGGATGCTTTCCAGAAAGTGGGGATAGGACGACGCTTGAAGTCATTGCTGATGGCGATCACCATGACATTCTTGATCTCGGCCTGGGTTTCCAGCCAGTCAGACAAGTACTTGAAGCTTTGTATGCCCATGCCTTGCAAGCCACCATTGACGATCTTGGTCGTGACATTTGCCTGCTGTAATTTATCCTTGCTGAGCCAGGGGCAACCGCCCTGGCCTTCAGTGAAGGAATCACCCAACACCAGCAAATCTATCTTGTCACCCGCCTTGACATTGGTATCGACCAGGCCAAAGTGATTGGTTTCAAAAGTGCATTTGTATTCCAGCCAGTTTATACCCGGGGAGAAATGGTAGGTGGCCGCACTGATGACTTTCGAGTTGGGCTGATAAGTCCACAACCCTTCCTCACCTATGGTGCGGGTAGAGTTTTTGCTCAGGAATAATTGGCGGTTATTCCAGAAATACTCACTGGGTTTGATAAAAATACCCAACACTTCAAACAGGGAAACAGTCAGCAGCAAAATAAGAAAAATCGACTTAATCCAGTTCATACTTACCTTTATAGTCTAGCAATAAGGCTGGATTTTGCAGCTCTTTCTTCAGTACGCAGTTACCCACGACCAACACTTCTATCTCTGTCCCCATGAAACAATGGAAGGCATCTTCCGGCGTGCAGACTATAGGTTCTCCACGTACATTGAATGAAGTATTCACCAGTACCGGGCAGCCCGTTTTTGCCTTGAATGCCGAAATCAGTCTATGGTAGCGTGGGTTGGTTTCCTGATGCACGGTTTGTATTCGCGCAGAATAATCGACGTGAGTCACCGCCGGGATTTCTGATCTTGGCACATTCAGCTTATCTATGCCAAACAGTGATTTTGCACTCTCAGGCATGACGAGCTGCTTGTCCTTGGCGACTTCTGCCACCATTAGCATATAGGGGCTGTCGGCGTCTATCTGGAACCATTCCCGCACGTCTTCGCTGAGAACACTGGGCGCAAACGGGCGGAAGGATTCGCGGTATTTGACTTTAAGATTGAGTTGCTTTTGCACGGTCGGTGAACGTGGATCAGCAATGATGGAACGGCCACCTAAAGCCCTGGGACCAAATTCCATGCGTCCCTGGTGCCAGCCCACTGCCTTGCCATCTGCCAGGGCTTGCGCCGTGACTTCAAATAATTCATCGTCGCTTAACAAATCAAACACTGCCCCCGCCTTGCTGAGGCGGCTGACCGTATCTTCGTTGGTAAATTCAGGACCGAGATAAGCGCCCTTCATGCCATCCGTGGTAGCGACTTTTCTCTCTTGCTGCAACATCATATGCGAGACTGCCAGGGCCGCGCCGATAGCGCCACCAGAGTCACCAGAAGCAGGCTGCACCCAGATATGATCAAACAGCTTCAAACCCAGCAACTTGCCATTGGCGACGCAATTCAGGGCAACGCCGCCAGCCAGGCACAAGTTTTTCAAACCGGTTTCTTTGCGTATGCCTTGCGCCAGCTTGATGACGACTTCTTCGGTAATGGCCTGGACTGAGGCAGCCAGGTCCATCTCTCTTTGCGTCAGCGCCTCCCCCTCTTTTCTGGGCGGGCCACCAAAAAGCTGGTCAAACTTTTTGTTGGTCATGCGCAAGTCTGTGCAATAACTAAAGTAATCCATATTGAGATGGAAGGAGCCGTCGTCCCTGATCTCTATCAAATGTTCTTTAATTAAATCTACATACCTGGGTTCACCATAAGGTGCCAGGCCCATGACCTTGTATTCACCCGAATTGACTTTAAAACCTGTGTAGTAAGTGAAGGCTGAATACAATAAACCCAGGGAATGCGGGAATTTGATTTCTTTATGGACTTGCAGCTGATTGCCCTTGCCTATCGCCAGGGAAGTAGTCGTCCATTCACCGACGCCATCCATGGTCAAGACGGCTGCTTCTTCAAACGGCGAAGGAAAAAAAGCCGACGCAGCATGGCTGAGATGGTGCTCGGAAAACAGGAGCTTGGCCGACCAGTCCACCTCCTTGCCCAGATGTTCAGAGAGTTCATCTATGATCATCTTTTTCTGGAAAAGCTTGTCCTTTAACCAGACCGGCAGCGAGGTCAAAAAGCTTTGGAAACCGCGGGGTGCAAACGCCAGATAGGTTTCAAACAAGCGCTCAAATTTAAGAAAAGGCTTGTCATAAAAGACCACATAATCGATATCGCTGATCTGTAGATTTGCCTGACTCAAACAATACTTGATAGCCTGCACCGGAAAGCTTGCGCAATGCTTTTTGCGGTTAAAACGCTCTTCCTGGCCTGCGGCAACGATCTCGCCAGACATAACCAGACAGGCCGCAGCATCATGGTAATACGCAGATATGCCAAGGATATTCATTAATTAAAACAATGTATAGATGAACGGAGCGATGACAGATCCCTGGGCAAAAATCAGCAAGACCCCTATCAGCACGCAAACAATAATGATGGGGGCCAGCCATAGTTTTTTGCGCATGCGCAAAAAAGCCAGCATTTCTTTAAGAAAGGAAATCACGCAAACCTCAAAATTGATTTTTAAATGAGTCAGATGCCGGACCAGACGGGTCACGCACTATCCAGTAGCTGCTACGTTTGTCTGACCGCATGCGCAACTCATCGCGCTTGAACAGGCGCATGATGATGGCGATGGGAGTCAGCAAGACAAAGAAGATCAGGCCCAGGAATAGTGGGTTGATAATGCGCCCCATGGTTTGCCCCAGCCAATACCAGGCTTTGTTCAAGGGAGCCAGCTTGCCAGGTGCGATCAGGGTAAAAATCGCAAACAAGGCACTACCCGCTACGCAAGAGATCAAGGCTGCCTGTTTCCATGCATGGAAATAGCCATAGATAGCCAGCGCCAGCAAGACCGCCGTAAACAGCAGCCCGAAACTTCGCTCTGATGGCAGGCTGCCATGTTGATTGTTGTCCATTTTCTCTTTCACCGAAATTCAAGTCTTGGCCAGGTACGTCACATTGTTCCTGGGGCTCCAGCCTGGTGGCATGAAGGGATACAGGATACGATCCTGCCAATTATCGGCCTGCCACATGTCCCTGGCCAGCAAATACAGGTCGCCAAAATGCGCATCAAGGAAACTGGAGGAATTGACATTCCTGACAAGGCCATAGTTTATCCTGGTTCCATCCGGCACATCTCTATAGGTGCCAAACACGCGATCCCAGATAGGCAGGGTATTGCAATAATTGGTATCGATAAATTCTGCATCGCTGGAATGATGTATGCGGTGATGCACAGGCATCAGGAACAGGGTATCGAGAAGACGCCAGCCTGTCTTGCCGGATTTCCACAAGCGCTCTTCCACATGGATAAGGCCACCCCAGGAAAAATCGATCGCCATGCAAAACAGCAGTAAATGTATATCCAGGCCCAGCAGCGTACCTATCGATACCCTGACCAATTGTGCATAAATGCCCTGCATCAGGGTATTTGAATAAATCAGTATCAGGCTCATATGCTCAGGGGCATGATGAGGGGCGTGAAAACACCACAGTAACCTGACTTTATGACTGGTGTAGTGGAAAATGAAATGACTGAATTCCCACACCAATAAAGCCAGAACAAAGGCCCACCAGGTATGCGGCAGCTGGAAAAAAGCATAGGGACTTAATACCTTGATACACCAGGTGCCTATGTCCAGACTGATAACCAGCCCCAGCAGACGATTGAAGATATGTATCATCGCTGGTACCTTGACGATACCAAACACTTGTTTTTTGCTCTGGAGTAAAACCAGCAAGACGACTTCTATCACCAAAAAGATGGGCAGCAGCGGGGGGAGCAGCAAATTAAGCTGTGCGACGATGTCCAGCCGGCCAAATGCTTCGTACCAAGGCGTATGCGCCTGCTGACTTTGTTGCAAAAAGTCTAAAATTGCTTTCAGATGCAAGAAGTCAAGGAATGAGTGGAACATAAGCCAGCCGAAATTGGGCATTTTGCCATAAACCAATGAATCATCAAAGCAGCAATTCCGTATAGCAGCAAGCTGCCTGGAACTTCTACAGAGCCAGGCTGTAAATAATGCCTGCTTACAAAAGCCCGACATGTAAAAAAGGCATAGACTTCAGATAAGTATATGTCTGGCTATATTCATGCCATGGCATGACTTGTGCATGGCAGATCATGTACAAGTCTTTTGTTATTCAATACTTTCTGGACGAGGGATATACAATGAGCAACACACCTGCCCGTGTCACAGCCACCACAGCAGCGCTGGAATTCATCGGTACGCTACAGGCCAAATACGGTCCCTTATTGTTTTTCCAGTCTGGCGGTTGCTGTGATGGCAGCTCGCCCCTGTGCTATGCCAGGGATGAATATGGCATAGGCGATGCCGACGTCTATCTCGGTGATCTGTCTGGCACACCGTTTTACATGGGTAGCGAGCAGTTTGAATACTGGCGACACACACAACTGATTATCGATGTCGTGAATGGCATGGGTGGCATGTTTTCTCTGGATAATGGCACAGGCCGGCGCTTTTTGACACGCTCACGCCTGTTCACGGATGAAGAAAATGATTTGCTGAGTAGTACTGTATTGCACGGCCCGCAATAGTTTCACTCGTTTTTCCAGCTGGCCTGCTTGCGGTAAATCGTATTACGCGATACTCCCAGTGCCTTGGCAGCAGCAGTGACATTACCCTGATGCTGTTGCAAGGCCAATTGTATGGCATCCATTTCCAGCGCATCCAGGCTGGCTGGTTTTGTCGATCTGGGCAGGACCAGCGGTGCTGTCGTCAAATCCAGGTCCTCCAGGAAATCCTCAGCCAGGTGTTCGAGACGGATTTCCATATCGGCATCTGTCATGACGATGGCGGTGCGCAGCAAATTGGTCAGTTGCCGGAAATTGCCAGGCCAGCCATGCGCATGGAAGACTTGCATGACTTCTGGCGCAAGCCGGTATTGCCTGCCTTCGCTTTCTGTTGCCAGTACTTTGCTGATGACGACATCCAGGTCCGAGCGTTCACGTAGTGGCGGCAAACGCACCACCAGGCCATTCAAACGGTAATACAGGTCATCCCGGAATTCCCCTTTGGTTATCATCTCGCGCAAATTGCGGTTGGTGGCGCAGATCAGGGCCAGGTTGACGGGTATGGATTTATTGCTGCCCAGCGGCGTCACCATGCGTTCTTGCAAGACTCGCAGCAAACGCGCCTGCAGGTTCAAGGGCATGTCGCCAATTTCATCGAGAAATAGCGTTCCGCCATTGGCTTGCAGTATCTTGCCTATATTGCCCTTCTTGCGTGCCCCGGTGAAGGCACCATCCTCATAGCCAAACAACTCGGATTCAATCAGGGTCTCTGGTATGGAGGCGCAATTGACTGCGACAAAGGGGCTGGATTTGCGTGGAGAATCATTGTGTACCGCCTGGGCCAGCAATTCCTTGCCAGTACCGGTTTCACCTGTCACCAGGATGGAAATATCGCGCCCCAGGACACGCTGGAGTTTATCGATGGCACGGGCGACCTGCTCATCGCCAGTGTCGAGATAATGCAGGCTGGACAATTTGCTCTTGGCCTCCACCACCTTGGGCAAGCGGGCATTATCCAGCACATGCCTGGCCGCAGCTGGCTGAGGCTTGAGGTTCTGGCTTTTGGCATATACCCGCACGCCATTGTGCAGGCATAGCGTCAACAAACCCGGAGTAGCCGTGCGGTAATGCGCATGCAGGGCAGATACCGGCAAGCCAAACAGGGACGAAAAAGTGTGGGCCTGCAAGGCAGACATGGATAAGCCCAACTGGAACAGGCCACTACGACTGGCCGACAAAAAACGGCCCTCGCTGTCAAAGCAGGCTATGCCTTCCATCAGCGTCCCCAGGAACTCAGGGCGGCTATGGAAACTGAGCTTGATCGCATCCTGGAAAGAAGAGGCAAATAATTGATTCTCTATCATCTGCGCCGACATGCGCACCAGGGCCATGGTGTGCTTGTGGAAGTTGTGCTGGTCGCCAGTGACATCCAGCACGCCGATAACACTGCCCATGACGTCAAAAATAGGGGCAGCAGAGCAAGTCAAAAAGCTATTGGCTTCCAGGTAATGCTGGTCTGCATGGACGATGGTCGGTGATTTTTCGGCTATCGCCGTGCCTATGGCATTGGTGCCCTTGCTGCTTTCTGACCAGGCCACGCCAGGGCTGAGTGCCACCCTGTCGGCTTTTTCGAGAAAGTCCGCATCACCCAGAGCGTGAATGATGAGCCCATGCACATCGGTCAGGATGACCATGTTATGGGTATTGACTATCTGCTCATACAGGTTTTCCATGACCGGCAGGGCATGCTGGTGCAAGACGCGGTTTTGTGCGAGTAAATCGGCCAGATCGCTTTTACCCAGGGGACCATAATCGGGCATGGCAGTACGCGGGATGCCGTAAGCGGCTGAGCGCTCATGGGCTTGCTCTATCTTCATGCGGGCTGATGACGCAGGGCTTATGCCAGGGCCTGGCTTTACTTGCTCTGTAAAAATTCCAGTGTCACGCATGTGCATACGGGTCTCCAGCAAGATGGCATTTGTCTGCTCCAAGCTGTTAATGTAGCACTAATGAAAACTAAAATCGAAGAAGCTTATTACTCTATTTAATAAATTTCCAGACTTGGCTATTTCCCCTTAGGAACAGACAACCAAGACAACCCAGGCAACCCAGGCAACTGCTTCAAATAGCAATTCTTCAAACCAGCATAATCATAATAAAAGCTGCCTGGTGAGATTTGCGCCGCATCGCAGGCTGGCTTGAAATGGCTTTCTTTCTCGTTATAGTATATTTTCACCAGCATATGTCCCTGGGCATTACGGTAGGCATCCCACTGTATATTGGCTGCCATGGGTGCCACAAGCTCACCGCGCCAGGGATTATTGGCATAGTCATACAGGGTATTGCCTGGCAATTGGCTGGCCATGCCCCTGATACCCAGGAGGGATGCCATGGGGATGACGGTTTCTGCATGGGCGAAGCGCAACTTGGCCACATGTGACAGATTCGATTTGGCGACCACATCAAGTTCATCAAAAAAAACCTTGAGCAAGCTGCCTGTATTGCTGACACGGTGTTTACCCTGCTCAAGTGCCGCGATAAAATCGCGACTTGAACAAGGCTTGCAAGACGACCTGTGCAGCCACGGCCAATTGCGGCTGGCTGAGTATGACCTCTTCTTTATCGCGCAGTTCACTACTCTAGTTATAGCGCTGGTAAGCCTGGCTGGCCTCATAGATGGCAAACAAAGGGGCACCAGGGTTGCTGACCTTGTCTTGAGTAGCACTGAGTTTGTGGAAATACAGTAAAAAGCGGTCTGTGCCTAGCGGGCGTGATTGATGATCCTGTTCTGCCGCCGGTGCCAGCGAGGGCGGATACACGACGAGCTTTTGCAGGCTGGCCTGTTGCCGTATGAGTAACGGTACAAAGAAATAGCCACTGTCTACGGCCCTGTCCTTGCCTGAAGTCAGGACCATGATTTTCCTGGTTTGGGCCTCACCTGTTGTATCTGCGGCAGCATGGAACAAGGCTGGCAAGCGCTGGTACATGTGCGCTGCCAGTTGCAAATGCTCATCTATACCTTGCTGGCTTTCATTGCCATAACCTGGTTTGCTGATGCCCTTAATTGCCATCCTGGAAATCAGGCAATTTGCGCATGCCCCTGAGGAAGCGCAATCATAGGGAGCGAATATGACGAGGCAATGACCCTGGACAAGCAGGAAATGCGTGTGCAACAGTCACTGGCAGCGAGAAAAAGCATTGCCAAACCACCCATATTCTGTCCATGATGCAACTGGGTTGGCAGGCAGATCAGCGACAATGAATAGTGCTTTCCTCTATAATGTGAGTATTCGTAATAATTATTGAATTGAGGAAGATAGCCATGAGCGACGTACAAAGCTGGATCAAAGAAACTGTCACTGCAAACCCTGTGGTTTTATTCATGAAGGGTACTGCCCAATTTCCGCAATGTGGCTTTTCTGGCCGTGCGATTCAATTGCTGAAAGCCTGTGGCGTGCAAAACATGGTCACCGTGAATGTGCTGGAAGACCCGGAAGTTCGCCAGGGCGTCAAGGATTTTTCCAACTGGCCTACCGTACCGCAGTTGTATGTCAAAGGTGAATTCATCGGTGGCTCTGACATCATGAATGAAATGTTTGACAACGGCGAATTGCAGACTTTGCTGAAAGACTAAGCAAGGCATGACTGAAGTCGCTGCCACTAAGCGCCTGATTGTTGCCATCACTGGTGCAACAGGTGCGATCTATGGTGTGCGGCTATTGCAAGTCTTGCGCAATATTCCTGGAGTGGAAAGTCATTTGCTGATTTCTGAAGCAGGAGTACTGAACCTGCACCAGGAAATGGACTTGAAGCGCAAGGATGTAGAAGCCCTGGCCGACGTAGTCCACAATGTGCGCGATGTCGGTGCCAGCATTGCCAGCGGTTCATTTTTGTCAGATGGCATGATCATCGCGCCCTGCTCGATGAAAACCCTGGCAGCCGTGGCCCACGGTTTGTCCGACAACCTCATTACCCGTGCTGCTGATGTGGTCTTGAAAGAACGCCGCCGTCTGGTCCTGATGGTGCGCGAAACCCCGTTCAACCTGGCGCACTTGCGTAATATGACAGCCGTCACGGAAATGGGCGGCATCATCTTCCCGCCCCTGCCCGGTTTTTACCACCGCCCGCAAAGCATAGAAGAAATGGTCGACCATACGATTGGTCGCGTACTCGATATGTTTGCCTTGCCGCATGAGCTGACTCCACGCTGGCAAGGCATTAGGGATTCTTAATACCTATCCATGATGAGCTGGGTCTTCAGCGAATCCTCGGCCACAAACCATCCACGCGAAATCAGATAGGCTTGCAATTCATCATGTTTGGCAGAGGCTATTGCGTCGCTCGTGGTCTTGAATGAGGCCTCGACGATGTAGTCAGTGCCTGTACCCGTCTGGTTCAGGATAGGCCAGACTTCTATGTACAGCTTGAGGCCACTCCAGGTACCGACTGAGCGCTTGGCCAGGATGGGGCCATACTTGCGCGAGTTATCGAGCATGGATTTGCCCCAGCCGCTATACAACCAGTTGTCCATCTTGCCGGGTATATTCTTTTTGAGCAGGCTGCGGGCATCGCTGCTCGGTGGTAGGTCCATGCCGCTATAACCGGATTTGCTATCTGTCTTGCTATTGGAAATACTCAGGGTTTTCTTTTGATAACCCCATTCAATCTGGGCTTCATAATTCTTTTCAGTGGAATCAAAACCTTCGGCATTGGCTTTGTACAAGGCTTCAGTGATATTGCCATTGTCTATGGCATAGCGCTTCTTGTAGGTCAGCTCAAAATCACTCTCACCTTCGGTCTTGCGTATCCGAGCTATCCAGGTATTGTTGTAGATATCCCTGGCATTGGTATCCATGAACAAGACATTCATCTTGGTCACAGATGTAGGCATATTGAAAGTAGCAAGTACCGTGCTCTTGAGCTTGTGATCGCTGTCCAGAACCACGTTCGGGTTCATCAGCAATTTCACTTCATAGTCGGGCACCATATTGCTGGCAGCGACTGCATTACTCAGTGGCAGCAGCAAGCTCAAAGCGATACTACATAAGCTGTTACGAACGACAGACTCGATCATGATATACACCCCATCAATTTTGGTGGGCACACTATAAAAGCCAATTGTGACCCTTGCATTACGACAGCACTGTCACGGCTGCGTCACATGCACCTTGTACATTCGCGGGCAAGAATTTTCACGCAAATTTACGTACTCAAGAGGTCATATCAAATGAAGCAAAGTAGCAAAAACCTGATGCTGAGCAGTCTGGCGGCAGCCATGCTGCTGACTGCCTGCGGTGGCGGCAACAACAATACGGCAGTCGCCCCAGCCACACCTACACCTGCGCCAGTCAATGGCATATTCCTGGATGCAGCAGTAGAAGGACTGGATTACTCCATCGCTGGCGGTAGCAAACTCAGCACATCTGCTACTGGCGGTTTTAATTGCAATGCTGGTGACACCGTCGCCTTCTCTGTTGGCGGTATCGCCCTGGGTAATGCGCCTTGCGCAGCAACTGCAACACCATTGACGCTGGCCAGCTCCAGCAATGTCAAGGATGACAGCGTGGTCAATCGCCTGCTCTTCCTGCAATTGCTGGATGAAGACAATGATGTTGCCACTGGCATCAAAATACCTGCTACAGCGAAGACTGCACTCGCTGGCCAGACGCTGGACTTCAATGCCACTGCTGCCAACTTCAATACGGCACTGACCGCAGTATTAAACAAACTGCCAGCGAATTACCAAAAACTCAGCGTGGATGCAGATCGCCGCACCCTGGTACGCGAACATTTTGAAGACACCATGGCATCCAAGCTGGGCACACCTGTTGTTGATACTGTCACGCAAACTAATGCCCTGGGCACGGTCAGCGCCAGCGTCACGCGTTATCAGATACAGGCAGCAGATAAATTCTTTGTGCCGTATGAAGGTAGCAATGCTGCAGTCAAGGCAGAATTCCCCAAGGGCTTCTTGCCATCCTATGGTTCTGGCCTGACTTTCAAGGGCAAGGCTGCTGATGGCTCGCTGGAATTCTATGGCATCACTGACCGCGGCCCTAATGGCGATGGCCCCAAGGTGCCTAACTCGGTAGTGACACCTGGCGCTACTGGCACGAGTGACGCCAAATTCTTCCCCTCTCCCAGCTTCACGCCTTCCTTTGGCCTGATCAGCATAGGCAAGGATGGCGCTGTCCTGAAATCCAGCACACCCATCAAGTTCAGCCCTACCATCAATGCATCCGGCCTGTCTATCGCAGCGGGTAAGCTGGGCTCTTCTGCTGAAGTGCCCTTGAATGATGCGGCCAAGTATGATGCCACCAGCAAAACCACCTTCAGCGACTATGGCCTCGATACCGAATCCATCGTCTATGATGCGGCACGTGGGGTAGTCTGGGTGTCGGATGAATATGGCCCATTCATTTTGAAGATAGATATAGCCACTGGCATCATTCAGAAAAAATACCAGCCAGGCACAGGCGCTGGTGATTTGCCTGCAGTCTTGTTGAAGCGCCGCGCCAACCGTGGCATGGAAGGTCTGTCACTGGAAGTCGCTACTGGCAAATTGAATGGCTTTATCCAAAGCCCACTCGATGATGGCAAGGCCAATTACATCGTGCCCGGTGCCACTGCAGCGACCAGTGAAAGCACCAAGGATTATGCCAAATTCAACCGCTGGGTAGAGTTTGACCCAACGACAGAAAAAACCAAACTGTATGCCTACCCCATAGACAGCACACAATACACCGCGGGCAAGACTGGCAATGCCAAACTGGGTGATATGGTATCGCTGGGCAATGGCAAATTCATCGTCATAGAACAGGGTACAGACCCAAATGGCAAGGCCTTCAACAAGCTGATGCTGGTACAGGTACCGAGCAATGCGACTGATATCGCCAACATGGGCACAGACCTGGAAAAAAGCAGCATGACAGGTGCAGCAGTCAATGGTGTCAACTATGCGGACATCGTCCTGCTGAAAAAGACGCAGTTGTTTGACTTGAACAATGCAGGCTGGCTGGCAGAAAAAGCCGAAGGTCTGGCCCTGGTCGATGAAAACACGCTGGCGTTGACGAATGATGATGACTTTGGCATGAAGACCGTGATTGTTGATCCTACGGGAGCCATCGTGCTGGGTGCGGATGTCACCAAGTGTACGGTCGATGCCAATGGCGCATTGACGACAACCGCAGGTGCCCTGGGCTGTACCGCCGGCAACACCATACGCGTTGGTCGTGGTGCGGATACTGAGCGCCCTAATCGTATCTGGCTGTTCAAGTTCAGCAAAAAACTGGCTGACTTCAATATCCCTTCCTGATATTGTCCAATCGATAGAAAGCCGCTGTGAGTTTAACAACTCACAGCGGCTTTTTAATTCAATACCATCTCTTGTGACAGGTAGGAATACACCGCCGACACCCGGCGCAAATGCCTGGCCTCTGTATGCGTGAGCAGCCATAACTCGGTCTGGCATTCATCCAGAACATCTGTCAGTTGCACGACATCTTTGCGCCCCTGCGCCAGGAATAGCGGCAAGATACCCAGACCCAGGCCCTGCCCCACCAGTTCCGCTACTGTGAGTATGCTATTCACCTTATAAGTCGCCTGCAGCCCGGGGAAGTGTTTCTTGCGCCATAGTACGGAAGGATGCTCGGGCAAGGCATCGTCAGGTGCTATCCAGTGATGACGCTGGGCGATGTCGGCGTCAAAGTGTTTGATCTTGCTGGTCTTGCCTGCATACAAGGCCACCCGTATCGGCCCCAGGTGCTTGCCTATCAAATGCTGGGGTGGCCGTTTGCTGGCACGTATGGCAATGTCGGCATCACGCCTGGTCAGGCTGGCCAGTTCATTACCTGCATACAAATCCAGGCTCAGTAAGGGATGTAGTAATTGCAGGTGCTTCAAGACCGGTGTCAGCAAGCCATGCAAGATCGTATCTGTGGTGGTGATACGTACTGCGCCTGCCACTTGATCGGGTTGCATTTGCATGGCAGAGCGGGCTGCTTCAAGTTGCGCCTCCATTTGCTCGGCATGCACAGCCAGTTCCTGCGCCAGTTCATTGGCTTGATAGCCTGTGCGCGAACGTTCAAACAAGCGCTGGCCCAGACCCTTTTCCAATTTTTGTATGCTGCGAAATACGGTGGAAGCATCCAGTGACAGACGTTCACCCGCCTCGACCAGTTTGCCGGTACGTACCAGCGCCAGCACTACTTCCAGGTCGGCTGCATTTAAACGGTATTGCGTTTTTGCATTCATGCTTTGCTTTTATGCCTATTTTCATTGCAAGTACGAAATTCTATATTAGCGCCATTCATCACTTTTTGGAGAATAAAATGAACCCATCAAACATCTCAGGCAGCCATGCCTACGGCATCACTTTGCTACGCATCAGCCTGGGCATCATGTGGATAGCCCATGCCTTGCTGAAGTTGTTTGTGTTTACCCTGCCCGGTACGGCACAGTTTTTTACCAGCATAGGTTACCCGGGTTTTCTGGCCTACCCCGTGTTTGCGCTGGAATTACTGGGTGGCATAGCGCTGGTGCTGGGTATTTACAGCCGCCAGGTGGCGCTGGCACTGGTGCCCATCATGGCTGTTGCTGCGACAGTGCATTTTGACAATGGCTGGGTACATACCAGCCCTAACGGTGGCTGGGAATATCCAGTGTTTCTCGTCATGACATCAATCGCCGTCTGGCTCCTGGGTGATGGTGCTTTTGCCTTGCGCAGCAGCCGCCGTTTTTCACCGGCCTGAGTGCAGGAGTAGCAAACATGAGCAAATATATATTGATCAGCCACCCGCTTTGCCCCTATGTGCAAAGGGCGGCGATCAGTCTGATAGAAAAAGACCTGGCTTTTGAACGTGTGGACATAGACCTGGCGAACAAGCCAGACTGGTTTTTACAGATATCCCCACTGGGCAAAACGCCAGTACTGGTCGTCGATGGGAAAGCGGTTTTTGAATCTGCCGTGATTTGTGAATACCTGGATGAAACCACGCCATCCAAAATGCACCCCGAGGAAGCCTTGGAAAGAGCAATGCATCGCAGCTGGATAGAATTTGCCTCTGCCACCTTGAATAGCATAGCAGGTTTCTACAATGCCACTGACGAGCGGGCGCTCGCCATCAAGGTCGCTGAATTACAGGGAAGATTCTCCATCCTGGAAAGCCATCTAGGCGCAGGCCCCTATTTCGCAGGCGATCATTTCTGCATGGTGGATGCCGCCTTTGCACCTGTGTTTCCTTACCTTGAGGTGTTTGAACAGATAGCTGATTTTGCTTTCTTTGCCTATCTGCCCAAACTGACAGCATGGCGCAGCGCATTACAGAAACGTGCGTCGGTGCGCAGTGCCGCCCATGAAAATTATGCGGCTTTATTGCAGGAATTTTTGCGGGCGCGTGGTTCTGCTTTATCACGTCGCATGCAATAAAAAAACGGTGCAGGTAAATCTGCACCGTTTTTATTTTTCGCGATCAAAGAATCAGAGATTGTTTTTCAAGAATTCCCATTTGGCTTTTTGCAGCGACCACATGGTCCAATCGCCACGCGGCCCGTGGCCTGCGCCTGGATACAATTGCAGGCTATAGTCCTTGCCATTCTTGATGAGTTCATCAATGAACATGATGGTATTTTGCGGATGGACATTGTCATCCATGGTGCCATGCATGATCATGATCTTGCCACTCAAATCCTTGGTGGCTTTCAACACGCTGCCCTTGTCATAGCCTTCTGCATTATCTTGCGGCAGGCCCATATAACGCTCGGTGTAGACACTGTCATATAAACGATAATCCGTCACGGGTGCACCGACAAAACCTATTTTCCATGCCTTGCTATGTGTCATTGCATACGAAGTCATATAGCCGCCATAACTCCAGCCATTCAGGGCTATCCTGTCCATGTCAGCCCAGCCTTGTTTGCGCAGCCATTCCAGGCCATCGAGCTGGTCTTGCAATTCCAGTTGGCCAAATTTTTTGTGTATCGGCCAGGCGCTGACGATACCCTTGTTGCTGGCACTGCGGTTATCCAACACCCATACCACATAGCCTTGTTGCGCCAGGAAGTGGTGCCAGAGATTGCTATTCCAGCGGTCCACTACTTGCGGGGCCATGGGGCCGGAATACAGATGCTGGTACACCGGATATTTCTTTTTAGGATCAAAATCCGGTGGCAGGAAAAGCAGGCTTTCCATCAAAAAACCATCGCGCGACTTGATTTGCTGCTGCGTGACTTTAGCAAGCTTCAAGCCCTGCATTTTCTCAGGCATGCCGACATCATCGACCAGTTTCAGCGATACGCCTTCGGCATTGAATACGGCTTGCCTGGGCGGCTGTTTGATACTGCTCCAGCTATCAATGAAATGGGCATAAGCACTATTCCAGCGCGCGTTGTGGCTGCCAGACTCCGTCGTCAGTCTTTGCAGCTTGCTGCCATCCAGATTGATGGCATACACATCATTGCCTATGGGGTTGCGCTCGTTCGCCAAGAACAAAACCTTGCCCCTGACTTCATCGACACCATAGACCGTGCGTACATCCCAGTCACCCTGGGTGATCGCACCCTTGAATTGATATTGCTGGTCGTAGCGATACAGGTGATGGTGACCAGTGCGGTCAGATTCCCAGACAAAACTGCCATCTTTCAAAAATTGCGGCAAAGGCAGACGCTCAGTCCAGGCCGGGCTGCTTTCGCGCAACAAGGGCTTGCTGCTGTACTGGGCGTCATACAGACGCAAATCCAGCCAGGTTTGCACACGGTCTTGCCAGGATGCCAGTAACTTGCCATCGGGTGTCCAGCCGACTTGTACGATCAGGGTTTCCTTGCCTGTATAAGGGTTTTCTGTCCAGCTGGTTTTGCCCGCCATATCGACGACACCCAGCTTGACTTGCGGGTTGGGATCACCAGCCTTGGGGTAACGCGTGCGCTCAGTCTTGACAGGTTGTACATGGTCACCGCTGAGGGTATAGACCGGCACCTTGCTTTCATCAAAACTCAGGTAAGCGATTTTCTTGGAGTCCGGCGCCCACCAGAATGCGCGCAATTTACCACGGCCATAAATCTCTTCCATATAGACCCAGTCCAGGCGGCCATTGAAGGTGGTTTCATTACCACCTGTGGTCAGGCGTTTTTCTGTACCAGTGGCGACATCGGTCAGGTAGATATCATTACCTTTCAGGTAGGCGACGGATTGCAGATCGGGTGAGAGTATCGCTTCATCTTCCGCCTGGTCCGGTGTATGTGTCAGCTCTTTGACTTTACCCTGCTGCAAATCCAGCAACCACAAATCATTTTTATAAGTGAACAGATAAGATTTCAAGTCTGGCTTGAATTGCGGTGTCAGCTTGTCGACCTGGGCCTTGGCTTCTTTTTCTGGTATGCCTGCGGTTGTCATCATCGCCAGGATATTGCCATCCATGCTGAGCACCTGTTTGTCCCAGGTCGCAGGATTCACCACAAATTGCTGGACTACACCATCCTTGCTTTGCGTTTCTATCAAGCGGTTTTGCGCATCCCAGGCCAAGCGTGTCAGTGGCCTGGTATCGAATTTTTCTTTTTTTGTTGGGTGATACAACATTTCCAGGCTGAGCATACCATCCTGTGCTTGTGCGGCACTGGCTGCAAGTACAGGACTAATCACCAACAACATAGACGCGATACAAGTTCGCATAAAACTCCCAGACCGTAAATTTAAGAAAGATTAAGTCAAAGTCCTGCCCTGGTATCTGGCAGCCAGAGATTCTGACCGTGCCCAGCTTGAGCAGTTCATGAAAAAACAGTTTATGGAATAAATATGTTTGAGACGAAAAATGAATAGAAAAGAAAAAACCCACCGTTATTACTAACGATGGGTTTTTAATTTGGTGCGACTGCCGGAATCGTAAATTACCCATAAACAATTGATATATATAAGTATTTTTTTCCAAAAAAAACATTATGGATTAAATTATGGATAATAAAAATATCTACTTAATAGATAGAAACTAAATTTGAATATCTATCCCATATTCTAAGTAGCACTATCTATCTCAATCTTAAAAAGAAATATATCTAAGGCATCGCGAACATTTTATCCTGGAATCACGCCAGGAATGTGGATTCGCAGAAATATGAAATGACATATCGACAATAATGCGCTAAACATTTCAAGCTTAAACACATACGCGACTTCCACAACTTATCTAATTCAACGCCGCCTTGCCAGTACGGAGTTAACCACGTCTTTTTGTAATTGCCAAACGTATCAGTTGAGGTAGATCGGCGGGACCATTCGCACCTGAAAGGTATGAAATGCCTCGATGCAAATGTAACCGAAAGTAGTGGGCGAGTGCGTCTTTTTTTTGTGCAACACCATCTTCCTCAGCGCGAACCAACAACAATCCCCAATAAACATCTTCGGCACCGCCCGTAAAGGTTTTCCATGTCATTTCAACTGAACTGTCGGCAGGAATTACTTCTTCAGGCGGGCGAGTTGGTTGGTTAATTGAGAGACAAAATGCCCATCTGCATAGAACGTTCCAATTTGAGATGCCCGTACGTCTTTTCATAGTTATCAACTGCATCTTGGCTTTTTCGGAAAGTCGAATATTTTCAATGGGAGTCATACGTTCATCTCAGCAAAAGCAGAAGGAAAGTAGCTATCGACGAATCGAGAAGTGTTTGCTAATTCGTCGTGTTCAATAAGATAATGCCGTCCAACAAAGGGGCGCAACTGTTCTTGGTATGTACCAACAACCTCTTCATCAGTCGATAAAAGAATGACCTGATGACTCGCGGTTGGAAAATAATTTTGAACCAAAGTACCGCGATGCTTGCTGTCGAGCCTACTAAGTGGGGTATCGATTACTGCCGGCAAATATCGACCAGACGCATGAGCAAGTGCCCAGAGAGTTGCAACTGCCAGTAGTTGACGTTCACCGGCTGATAGCCTATGTGCAGGCACAAGCTGCCCTGAGAGATTGGTGACAGAAATTTGGAAGGACTCAGTGTCAATGGAGATGCCGTGTACAAGGGATCTCTTCCTGATGAGGCGTTGGAAACATTTCAGAATCGAATGCTCTAATCGTTGTAAGTTATTCGCCAAAAGACGATCTCGGAAATTCGCCAATACCTCGCGCGCCCTAGACGAATGATTTATTACGCGCCTTGAAACCTCGTCGCGAGTTAACTGCTCGCCTAGTCTTTCTGCCTCACGTTCCGCTTTTGCTTGGAGTCGCTCCAAATTATTGCGTATTGTTGCGATCTCAGAATCCAACAAAATGACAACTGCCTGAAATTTAGCTCGATCTGCACGGCATATCTCCATTTCTTGCTGAACCTGCGCAACCTCGGTATTGGCTGGAACCGCCGCTAGATTTCGTTCGACAGCGGCTAGGTGCTCATCAACATCAGAAAGAGACTTTAATGCGTGCATCGCAACGCGTGCCATTGCCTGAGTCGCTTCGTGGCTGAATTGGTTAAGAATTTCTTCAGAGATTGCGCTCGTTTGATCTGCTGCTTGATAGCGATGCTCGCGATCCGCTCTAAGATGAGATCGCAATTTCAATAAGGTATCCCGCCCAACACCAAGCGTTTTAATAAATTTTTCAATATCAGCATCTCTTGATTCTGCTTCTACTTTTAGAATGTCGATATTGCCATTTTGTCTGGCTTTCATTGCTTTTGAAACGGCGACGTCGAGCGATTTCGTCGGAATCATTAGTGGCAGTGCGCCTGCGGCCAACATTCTCAGCTCATCCTCGAGCGCAATTTTTTTCGTTTGATAGTGTAACTGATCAGAGATAAGTCGGTCGCGCTGCATGAGAAGATCACCGCCTAAACGCTTGAACTCTGCCATTACCAAGGCTTCTTTTTTTTCTACACCGTCGAGCTCGTTTTGAATCGATGCTCGTTTTAACACATTTAATTCAAGCGACTGACGCATTTCGTTGCGTTGCGACTCAATGGTCTGCAATATAGATTTGTCGCTTTCAGACGCCGTATCAGTTTTACGTTTACGCTCTACCTGCTGAAGACTACGCAATAAGCTTTCAACCAAATCAATACCTAGTAGTGAGTGAATCCCCACTCTGAGCAAGGTAGCTGAACGCTGCGGATCAGCAAGGGCCTCAATTTTTTCTCCGTCGAAAAAAAATAAATCCGCGATTTGTGAGGGCATGAAATCCTCAACAAATTCCACCCAACGCTCCGAAGCGACTAAATCATGCTCTCCATCGCGGTAAACTTCAAGATTTTCTTTAATACTATCACCACGCTTTTGCCATGTTCGAGATATACGAATGTGCGTGTCTTGTCCGTTAGCACGGGCACGAAAGGCAAACTCTACACCAGCTCCCTGATGTGGGGATGCGTCTCGATTAATCATCGAATCAAGATACTCTGGATAACCTACGCGCTCCCGCCCTGAGCAGCGTGCGCTTTTCCCATAGAGAGCAAGCTGCATCGCATCCAAGAATGTTGTTTTTCCAGATCCATTTAACGCGCCAATCAATACAATTGGGCGCTCGGCAGTGACGTCCAAATCAATTCGGTGCTCACCTCGATAGACACCAAAATTATGTAAAACCACTTGTTCAAAGATCATACTTCGAGTTCCTGAGCTGATTGTTCATCTGGCATATAGAAAATAATGTCGGCAGCGTCACGCATCTGGTACATCAGCTCATTGCCACCAGCTTTTCGTTGAAGCGCGAAATCAAGCGCTTCCTCCTCGTTAACAAAGGATCGTGTCTCGAGAATATTTTCTAGATCACCGTGAAGGCCAACACGTCGAACTGCACCGCGGTAACTGTGCTGGACGCCTAACTGATCGCGCAAAACACCAAATAACAGTTGCGTGGAATCTCGCGGCCCACTTTGGGGAGCATCTATTGCCATGCTCATGCAAACTTCGCGTAGTAAGCGAACGTCTTCTGGTCTAAAAGGAGTTGTCTCATCCAATTCAGGACTTGGGTAAATTTGTCCGGTTGCCCTTAAGAAAATATCAGGCACGGAGTCTTCGAATTCACGCTTCTGGATTACCCATATTCTGCGGATTTCCTCAAGTTCCTCCATCGAAAGAATAGAAAATTCTGAAACGGATTCTGGCAAATTTTTACGAATAGTTTCCTGGGCTCGCAACAGTTCTTCGAGCATAGTTTCTCGATAGTCTTGCGTATACGGCCCGTGAACCAAAACCGCGACTTTTTCTATTTCGTAGATCGTTTCATGCTTTGCATCACCACTCGTCTCGATGGTGCGTGTTTCTCGAATAAGTACCCTGCGATTTGGCATTGGATAAGCGCCCATACTTATAACGACTTGCATGCTACGCGAGTCGATTTAAAAAAATCTCAGCCACATATCACAAAAATGGAATCAGGCAATTCTTCTACCTGATTACCAGTCAATTCCCCTCTTCTTGTTAGACCTCCAAACCAAGGAATCTTCATGGATCACAACATCTTCTTTTCGCTCGTCAATGCTATCCTCACGATCTTCACTGTTGTGATTTACCACCCGCTCCTGAAAGCTTCCAGCGCCGATGAGCTGCACGACGCTATCAAGTCTCGCCCTATGCTGGCAAAGGCAGTCGCCCGTAAGAGCAATCGCAGTTATCTCCGGGTTTGCCTGTATTTCTGCATTTCGCTGATCACGTATATGTTCATAGCCGTCCGCGAGGATGTCAATATGGACTTTGCTGCATTTACGCTGTTTGTCCTGTTCCTGGTATCCCTGTCCAGAGTATGGATGCTGAGAATGATGCTAGGCAAACCCTGAGTTCGTTTTACCCTTTATGTAGTCCGCTCAACTATTCCGTCACAGCATCGTTTCTCCTCCTGATCGTACCCTTCCCTCTCGCCTCTTTAAACGACATCTCAGGTCAGATATCAACACGTCCGGCAAGCAGTTTTACAACTTCGTTCGAACTATTGATCTGAACAGAAACCAGATTCAAAAAAATATCAGTTACATATCACCTCCCTGGCATCTGGCGATATCCATCGCCGGATGCGTTTATGCCCTGTCTTCTCAAGTCAACGGATACAAAGGAAACCCATGACTGCAAACATTTTTTTACCTTGCTCAATTTCAGCATTGCCATTTCCCCGGCGATCCTGTTCACCCCAGTCTTCATGTCGAAACGTTTAATTGATCTGGAAGTTTCTCTACAAACCCGTCCGCTGCTGGAAAAGACAGTAGCCCGTCCGGCTACCCACTTTATTCCCGCACAATTACGTACTTCCTGGCTCCAATGATCGCCTATGCCTTCATTGCCATCGGCGATGAAATGGGTGCTGTCATGGATGCGGCGTTGCTCTCGGTGTTCATCTTGTCTCTAATTTTCCTGGCAAGAACCTGGGAACTGCAACAAACCCCGGGCAAACCAGCCTGTCAGTATGTTTTCCTCCTCGCCCTGCAACAAAAAGAATTTTGCAACTCATTAACCAACACCTCACTTATTTATCAGGTGTATCTATTAACGTTTAGATGTACTTATTAACTTTTAGAAAGAAACGCATGACAGAAGAATTCATCCAGACTCACTCAGAATCGGAACTGATCTGCCCACGCTGTGGATCAGTCCATATACAAAAACGTAATTTTGGAAAGAAAGCCGGAGGAACAATTGGAACAGTCGCCGGTGTGACCGCCGGTGCTGCCAGTGCTATGGGTGGCGCAGAACTTGGCGCAGCCGTCGGCGCGATTGGCGGCCCACTCGGTTTCGCCCTCGGCAGTCTGGCCGGAGCCATTCTCGGCGGCCTGATGGGCGGGGCTGCTGGTTGTTCGGTCGGGACTTCACTCGGTGAAGTGGTCGATAACAAAGTGCTTGATAACTATCATTGCACCACCTGTGATTTTAGCTTCAGCGTCCGATAACCTTTACTCATCCTCGCTTCGGTTCACTGGCTTATCGCTCCATTGACTCATCGATTCACCGGATCACTTCGCTTTTTCGCTTTTTCCCCTTTTTTACTATTTCTTGCATGCACCTGTCCTGCTGTTGTCTGACAGCGGCTTGTCTGCGTACATCTCTATTTATTCAGAAAGATTTTTATGGCACACCTCATCGAAACCATGGCATACGTCAACGAAGTTCCCTGGCATGGTCTGGGTAATCAACTTACAGCAAAACAACCTATCGAAGTCTGGGCTAAACAGGCTGGCATGGCATTTGACATCAAGGAATCTCCTGTTCGCTTTATGACGGAAAGTGCCGGTAGTCTGGGTGCGAACATGACTTTCCCAGAGCAAAAAGTACTCTATCGCTCAGATACCAAGGCTGCCTTGTCAGTCGTCTCTAGCCGTTACCAGGTCGTGCAACCCCGGGAAATCCTGGAGTTTTACCGTGACCTGACGGAAGTATCCGGGTTCGAGCTGGAAACTGCCGGTGTCCTGAAAGAAGGCCGCAAAGTCTGGGCACTGGCTAAAACCAATCAGTCAGCTACGCTCAAGGGCAATGATGTCGTGAATGCCTACCTGCTGCTGGCAACTGCCTGCGATGGCAGTCTGGCGACGACGGCTCAATTCACCAGCATAAGGGTGGTATGCAATAACACGCTGGCTGTAGCACTTAATAATAGTAGTGGTGCAGTCAAGGTGCCGCACAACACCAACTTTGATCCGCAGGCCGTCAAGCGTCAGTTGGGTATTTCTGTCGCTTCTTGGGATGCTTTCATGTACCGCATGAAAACCCTGTCCGAACGCAAAGTGAAATCACATGAGGCAATGAATTACTTTCTGCGTGTCTTCACTGATCCCAGCAATACTGCTTCCGGCCTGACCAATGAACGTGCGATGAAGAAGGTACAGGAGCTGTATGACGGCCAGGGCAAAGGGGCAGAACTGAGTTCATCCAAGGGAACAGCATTTGGTTTGCTGAATTCTGTCACGGAATATGTAGATCACCAGAAAAGAGCACGCACCACTGACCACAGGCTGGAATCAGCCTGGTTTGGTCAGGGTGCAACTCTGAAACAGAAAGCGCTGGACCAGGCTTTGCAAATGGTGGCTTGATCATACCAACCAAACACTACTCCCCAGCCCGGTAGCTTTTGCTCACCGGGCTTTTTTGCCTATGACACCGGGCATGAATCCCATCTTACTTATTTTCCTTAAACCCGATGCCATTCAATTCAACCATGGAGGCTTGTATGTCTGTCGCAGAAAAAACCGCTTTACCCAAATCCAGCCGCCCTGCCCTGAAGCTGGTTAAAACCAAAGAACTCAGTCGCGATGAATGGCTGACTGTACGCAAACAAGGTATAGGCAGCAGTGATGCTGGCACAGCCGTTGGTCTGAATCCCTACCAGTCGCCACTGGAACTATGGATGATCAAGACTGGCCGCGATGCCGATTTACCGAAGATTGATCCTAATGATGAGTCCAGCCCAACATACTGGGGGACACTGCTGGAGCCCATCGTGGCGGCACATTACACGAAACGCACCGGTAACCGGGTACGCAAGATCAATGCTGTGCTCCAACATTCTGATCCTGACAAGTCATGGATGTTGGCAAATATTGACCGTGAAGTGACTGGTGCAAGCGATGTGCAAATCCTGGAATGCAAGACTGCCGGTGAGTTTGGAGCAAGGCTGTGGCGTGATGGCGTACCGGAATACGTGGAATGTCAGGTGCAACATCAATTGGCAGTCACTGGTAAAGCCGCAGCGGATGTCTGTGTGCTGGTCTGTGGGCAAGAAGTCAGGATTTATCGCATAAAGCGGGATGACGAGCTGATTGCAAAGTTGATCGCGCTGGAAAGACAGTTCTGGCATTACGTGGAAACAGATACCCCGCCTCCCGCAGATGGTTCAGCTTCGTCTGATCTGGCTTTGCGTTGCCTGTATCCGCGTGACTATGGTGATGCACTTGATCTGATACAGGACAGGGGCATGTCTTCTGCCTTCGCCGATCTGGTTGTAGTGCGTGAACAAATGGCAGAACTGGAATTGCTCGATGCACAGTTGAGTCAGAAGATACAGGAGCGAATGGGTGAAGCCAGTACTGCCTTCTTTGAAACTGGCCGGATCAGTTGGAAGCGTGCCAAGGACAGTATCAAAATCAATCTGGACAAGCTAATTGAAGACCAACCGGATATTGCCACACGCTATCCCCTGGTGAAACCAGGTAGTCGGCGGTTTCTACTCAGGCCCAATGTGGCGTCCTGACACTGGCTCAGCAGCAGAGGGCAAGCTTGTTTGATTAAATTTTTATATTAACGTCGGAGAACTGTTTATTAACGATTGGAGAATTTCATGATTAAAGGTCTAGCAATTACTCCGCCCATTCTCGGGCGGATTTCCATTGGTACAGTAATGGAAAAGAATGGCAAACGCCTGCCGGTAAAAGATGATCAGTTCACGATCACGACGCAGGCGCAAAGCCGAGAGGGATGGATCAACCATCCCCTCAATGAAGAGTTACGAAGAAAACCTGGAAATGACAAGCTACGCTCTATACCTGTGAGAGTGCTTTTCAATGAACCAGACCTGAACTTGCGAGCAGAATACAGTTTGTTTGACCGCCAGTCTGGTCGGCCTGTATGCATGGGCAATGGCGAGACCTGCCGACGAATCACGGAAAACGGTATGCAAACCCTGCCCTGTCCTTCGCCTGATGGCTGCGAACTGGCTGCCGGTGGTGCCTGTAAACCCTATGGAAGATTGAATGTCAGCATAGGGGATGAAGATGAACTGGGTAGTTTTATCTTCAGGACGACGGGATTTAATAGTATCCGCTGTCTCTCAGCAAGGCTCAGCTATTACCAGGCAGTGTCAGGCAACCTGCTGGCGTGCCTGCCACTGGAGCTGCGGCTCAGGGGGAAAAGCACGACGATGAGTCATCGCTCACCCATTTATTACGTAGATTTGACGGTGCGGGAAGGGTTGACGCTGGAGGGAGCAATTGCACAAGCCAGGGAACTGGATGCACGGCGTAAAACGGGGGGATATGACCAGGAGGCATTAGATGCTGCTGCCAGTCTGGGATTTCGGAATGGGGCTTTCGAGGAGAGTGAGGAGGATGCTGGACTGGCGGAGGAATTTTTTCCTGTGGCAGTAAGCGAAAATGACGATGTTCTTGCAACGACACTAGAAAGTGGCAAACCATCTATTGCCTCTTTACTCTCGAACAAACCAAGCCTTCGGGAAAAGCTGCACAACAAGGTCATTTCTTCGACTGATATGTAAAACTTAAAAATCATTGCTCGCATTTACGTAATTAATGTTTTTCCTTAGAGAATCCATTAATCAATTGCCTGATAACGCTGAGCAACATGGCACGATTTTCGTCGGTAAGTCCATCCAGTAGATCGGCAATCTTACGTGCTTGATCCAATTGCCGGTTAGATGCGTCGACTAAAAGTTCCTCAATACCACAATCAAAAATCTCTGCCAATTCAGCTAAACGGACTACCGTCGGTACCGCTACACCAGTCTCTATGCGCGATACCGCTTCACGGCTAATCCCTAATAACTCGGCAACTTTTTCCTGCGATAAGCCAGAAGCAGTCCTTTTATTGGAAAGTGCTTTCCCGATAGCTTTTACAAACGAGGATTTTTGATTCGTGTCCATGTGTGACCTTTTAGTAAGCACCTCATCAGCCCCGTCTGTACACCGGCATAAAAAACCCTCAAAGTAGTTCCCGTTACATTTTAGCGGGAGCTACTTTGGAGTTATTAGACACACCGGTCCGCAGGAAGCGGCGCCCTAAC
>NZ_JBMPOT010000018.1:0-124846 GCF_049340425.1 Undibacterium sp. JH2W
CTTGCGCCAATACAAGTTTCACCGCTTCTTCCCGCAATTCCGGGGTATATCTTTTTTTCTGTTTCATTATTTCTCCTGATCGTTTATTTTAACAAACAGGAATGTCCGAAAAAGTCAGGATACCTCAAAGATCTGCACCCACTAAAACAATCATCTGAGTCAAACTTCCACATTAGCACCATGGGAATAGGTGAAAATATCTTTAGCTCAAATAAACTTGATGAACGACTTTTGCGTAATCAACGAGAACTAACTCTACTTCCATTCAAAATTTGCAAAAAATATGAAAAAAAAGTTCTTCAAAACAACACCTTGTATTGGGATGATTTTGAGGAATATTTAAAAATATTTGCAAGAAAAAATCCATCAAAAAGACTTTTTCTCGAAAGCAAAATAGCACTCAATAGCGGATTTAACGACTCAACAGACATAGTCGAAATCGGCCGTACATCATACTTTACTTCAATTATTACAAATGAAGCATGCACTAGCCAAATGCTCAGGAATTCACGAATTTTAAGTGATTTCAGAACAATTTATCCCTACAATCTTGAAAGCAAAAATGGACAGCAAACCGGCAATCTTTTACCACTAGAACAATCCGAGTTATCGAATCATCTTGGAATATCAACATTAGCGTTGACCAAAGACAGGTACTTGATCATACACAGACAAAATCAACTGGCCATGCATTCTAGCGGCTATCTTGTACCTAGCGGCTCAGGTTCATTAGACTGGAAAGATAAAAGCGCAAGTGGCTCAAAAGATTTTTTAGATGTCGTAAAGTACGGGATGGTAAGGGAGCTTTGTGAGGAAATCAGCTCTGAAAAAGCCGCGTCGACTACCTACCTCAGAAGTCTTTCAAAGAAAACTCTCATTATTGGATATTTCAGATGGGTTAGCCGGGCCGGGCATCCTGAGTACATAGGAATATCTCAAATTGATGTGAATGTGAGTAGTGTTCAATCCAATTCTGATGAAGTTGAAAGTACTTCAAATAGTGAATTAAAGGTTAAGCCATGGACTAATTCTGTCGGCTCATGCTCAGAATTAATTGATATCTGTTCTAAAACACTCGCCCTCGATAATGTCAGTGTCCCATTGGCAGCCATACTTACTCAACTTGAAAAGATTTTGAGGGGAAGCCTAGGTGATGAAGCAAAAAAACAAGTCATTGATTTATGGGGACTCAAAAATTAGCCTCAAAAATAGAAAAGCGCAAAAATTTTCATCTTTGCGCCCTTCATATCACATGAAAATCAGCGACCGCGCGTATCTTCCTCCGCCAGCATGGCTTTTTTGAGGCTGCGGTCTACCGGGTATTCACCCAGCCAGATGCGCAGCAGGGCATTGTAGAAGGCGATGTCTGGATAAGGCTCGCCCATCTTTTTGCCATTCAGTGCCACTACCGTGCCGACACCAGGTACCCAGTCATTGGTCATGACATCGCCCTTTTTGAGTTCAGGCACGGAGGCAAACAATTCACCGAAACGGATGAATTGCATCGTCATTTTGGACTTTTCTGCCTTGTCGGTGTTTTGCTGAATACCGGACATGAAGCCGCGCCCGAATTCTTCATTGCTCAGGTCACGCAACATGACGATGGTCACGCGGCGTGGGCCAGCGGAGGCCAATACATCCGGCACCGTGGTTTTTTTCTCTTTCAGGTACAAGCCTGCGGCATAGACTTTGAAAATAGCCTTGTAGCGTATGCCTGCACCATTGAGTTTCAGCTCAGTGCCTGCGACTTGTATGTTCTCATCGAATTTAATACCAGCTACTTCTGTGGCACCAGCCTGCACACTCATGCACAAGGCCAGCGCCATTGCTGCAAAACGCTTTACAGTTGTATTCAATTGCATTTGTCTCCCCTTTTATTTTAATACCACTTGTCAACTACTCGCCTCACTTTGGGTTACGAAAGCCGCAGCACTAGCTTACCTGAATTTCAGGCTTGGGGCTGTCGGCTTTTTCTGGTGCATAGCGATGCGAGATAAAATGATCAAATTCGTCTATGGGGATGGGTTTGCAGAACAGATAGCCCTGATAAGCCTGGCAACCGGCTTGCAGTAAAAAATCACGCTGCTGTTCGGTTTCCACGCCCTCGGCAATGACGTTCAAATCCAGGCTGGCACCCAGGCTGATAATGGTGCGCACGATGTTCGCATTGTTCACATCATCCGGTAGATTCTGGACAAAGCTGCGGTCTATCTTGAGCTGGGTCAGGGGCAGGCGCTGCAAATAAGACAGGGAGGAATAACCTGTCCCAAAATCATCCATGGAAAAACCGACTCCCAGTTTTTTGATGGCATGCATTTTTTCTATAACGGTGGCGACCTCTTCCAGCACCACGCTTTCTGTCAATTCCAGTTTCAGCAAGATGGGATTAGCGCCGGTTTCTTGCAAGATGCGTGTGACATCATCGACAAAACCAGGATGACGGAATTGCCGGGCACTGACATTGACGGCCAGTTGCATGCCCGATTTAACAGGGTCACTGGCCCAGATGGCAATTTGCTTGCAGGCGGTTTCCAGTACCCACAAACCTATGGGCAAGATCAGACCGGTTTCTTCTGCCAGGGGGATAAAATCCAGTGGCGACACCAGGCCGCGGCCAGGATGCCGCCAGCGCAGCAAGACTTCTGCCCCTATTGGGTCACCCAGGGAGCTGACTTGCAATTGATAATGCAACACAAATTGCGCATGCATGAGAGCATGGCGTAAATCGGTTTCCATGGCAGTACGAAATTCCAGCGCTGCCTGCATACTGGGGTCAAAGAAGCGTACATTATTTTTGCCCATGGCCTTGGCCTGGTACATGGCCATATCGGCGCGGCGCAATAACTCATCTATGCCTACCGCTTCCATGCCAAACATGGTGATGCCTATGCTGCCCGAGCTTTCGTAATCGATATGGCCGAGATTGATGGTCTGGCTCAGGGCCAGGCGGATTTTTTCAGCGACGTGCTCGGCCAGGCTGGCGGCATGTTGTAAGTCTTCATGCAAGCCTTCCAGCAAGACCACGAATTCATCACCTCCAGTGCGCGAGACAGTATCATCAGCGCGGACACAGGCATGAATGCGCTTGCCTATCTGGGTCAGCAGCATGTCACCCATATTATGGCCCTGGGTATCATTGAGAGTCTTGAAGTTGTCCAGATCTATCATCAGGATGGCACCAAAACGCTGGTGCCTGCGGCTCATGGAGAGTGCCCTGGCGAGCCTGTCCAGCAAGAGCCTACGATTCGGCAAACTGGTCAACGGGTCAAAGAAAGCCAGTTGATGGATTTTTTCTTCCGAAACCTTGTGTTCAGTAATATCATTGAAGGAACCAACATAATTGGTAACGCTGCCGTCCTTACCCAACACCGCCGAAATGACCAGACGCTCGGAATAAATTTCGCCATTCTTGCGGCGGTTCCACAGTTCACCCTGCCAGCGGTGATGACGACTGATCTCTTCCCACATCTGGGTATAGAACACATCGTCATGACGCCCCGATTCCAGCAGGCGCATGCTCTGGCCTACGGCTTCGCTGGCTTCATAGCCAGTGATACGGGTAAATGCCTTATTGACGCGCAAGATTTGCAAGCTGGCATCGGTGATGAGTATGCCTTCTTCTGTTTCAAAAGCCATGGCGGAAATTTCCAGCTCTTTGTCTGCCAGCTTCTTGTCTGTGATATCACGCAGCAATGCGACATATTGCTGCAGTTGTCCTTGCTGGTCGTACACAGGAGTCAGTAATAACTCCAGCCAGAGTTGCTGCCCGGCCTGGCTTTGCCGCTGGTATTCCAGGGTCAGTGCTTTTTTTTCTACCCGCTCTGGTGTCAGCAGAGCGGCCCCTACAGGTTCGAACAAATCACCCAGTTTCTTTTCATGCAGGGCTTCCTGGCTATAGCCACTCAGATGACAGGCGGCTTGATTGACATAGTTGATATGCCCATCCACTGCGGCAATCATGACACCTTGCGAAGTGGCACCCAGGGCTTCATTGCGCAGGCGTAACAGAGCCTCACTTTCGCGCAGGTTCTGGGCATTCAATTCGCGCTGCCTGTGTCTTATGATAGATTGATAACTGAGCATCCAGATCATGAGGCAAACGACGATGCCAAAGACTTCGATGAATCTTGATAGTCTGGTCATGCCCTGCCAGCCACCTTGCGGGATGGCCGCCAGTTCCCAACTGCCGCCAGGTAAAATAATGCTCTGCGTGACGGCTTCGCTGCTAAACAAGCTGCCATCACCCAGAAAGACTTCGCCTTTACTGCCCTTGGCATCACGTCCGCGTATGGCCAGGGTAATTTCCTTTTGCATCTGGGCGACACCTGCTTGTTCCAGCAAGGCTTCATAATTGACCACCATGGCAATGGAACCGAGAAATTCATCCCGGTTCTCAGGCTGGTAAACAGGGATGCGCACTACCAGCCCTACTCCTCCCTGCACCAGGGTCAATGGCCCGGCAATTTGTATATTGTGCTCTTCCATCATGCGCTGATAGACCAGCCATTGCTGGGGCAATTGACGATAATCAGCACCGAGGATTTTTTCATTGCCCTGATAGGGGTAGACATAATTGGCTATAGTCCCTTTGACCAGTACCAGGTTGCGGATACTGGGATTGGCATTGGCCACTTCTGCCGCCAGCACCTTGAATTCCTGTTCTGATAAATCCGGTTTGGTGGCAAAGGTAACGGCCAGCACCCGTGCCGCCGAAATATTTGAGGTCAGGCCTGTGCCCAGCTTGGTGCGCAAGACCACCAGTTTTTCTATGACCTCGACTTTTTGCTTTTGTATGGCCAGCGCGCGTTCATTATTATCAACAGCCCAAAAACCCAAGAACACAAGCAATGCCGCTCCCAGTGCAAATAGCCTGGGATATCTGGAGGACATGCCTATGTATGATTTATCCATTAAGCCTTACGCGTCAGGGAAACGGCTGCCAATTTTTTGCTTGCTGATTGCTCCGGCCCTGGCTGGATACAGCAATATGAGTGCTACACAATAGTAGCAGAATGCTACCACTGTGGTTCATGGAATTCTTCACATGCAACATAACAGGTATATTCTATCCCCACCAGCAACAAAAAAGCCTGCCGTCATAGACAGGCAGGCTTTGATGCGGGTTTTAATACAACTTCTATACGGATTTATTCAAAAAACTTCTTAACCTTGTCCATCCAGGTTTTGCTTTGTGGGTTATGCTTGGGGCCACCTTCTACCGTCAGCTTTTCAAAATCGCGCAAGAGTTCTTTTTGCTTTTCTGTCAGTTTCACTGGCGTTTCAATAACAACATGACAGAACAAATCGCCAGCATAACCAGAACGAACACCTTTCACGCCCTTGCTGCGCAGACGGAAAGTCTTGCCTGACTGCGTGCCTTCAGGCACGGTGAACGATGCCTTGCCGCTCAGGGTCGGTACTTCTATATCACCACCTAGTGCTGCCTTGACAAAGGAAATCGGTATTTCACAATGCAGGTCATCGCCATCACGCTGAAACACCGGATGTTGCTTGATGTGGATTTCCACATACAAGTCACCTGGCGGGCCACCATTCACGCCCGGTTCACCATTACCGGATGAACGGATGCGCATGCCATCATCAATACCTGCAGGGATCTTGACTTCCAGTGTTTTGTTACGCTTGATACGGCCTACGCCTGAGCATGCAGTACATGGGTCAGGAATCATCTTGCCTGTGCCATGACACTTGGGACAAGTCTGTTGTATGCTGAACAAGCCTTGCTGCATACGCACCTGACCATGGCCACCACAAGTGGTACAAGTGACTGGCGAGGTGCCGGGTTTGGCACCAGAGCCATGGCAGGTATCACAAGAATCCCAGCTGGGAACACGGATAGTGGTATCGAAGCCGTTGGCAGCCTGTTCCAGCGAGATTTCCAGGTTATAGCGCAAATCAGCACCGCGATACACTTGCGGGCCTGCATTGCGACGCCCACCGCCAAAAATATCACCAAAAATATCACCGAAGGCATCGGCAAAACCACCTGCACCGCCACCACCGCCGCCACCCATATTAGGGTCGACACCGGCGTGACCATAACGGTCATAGGCATCGCGCTTCTGGCTGTCGGAAAGCATCTCGTAAGCCTCTTTGGCTTCCTTGAATTTTTCTTCCGCGACCTTGTTATCCGGATTGCGGTCCGGATGGTACTTCATCGCCATTTTGCGATAGGCCTTTTTGATTTCGTCTTCGGTGGCGTTTTTGCCTAACCCAAGAATCTCGTAAAAATCACGCTTCGCCATCTCTTGTTAACCTCAGTATTATCGAACATCAGCTTGAACTTCAGCCTCAACTTGAGCCTGATCTTTAGTCTCAAACTTAAGCACAAACGCCGGGCCGGCACCGCAAAGCGAGCCACCCGGCGCGTCATGACGGGCAAGCCCGTCAAAGTAAGTATTACTTGTTGTCTTTGACTTCTTTGAAGTCAGCGTCAACTACATCATCATCTTTTGCTTTGGCATCTGCACCGGCAGCGCCTGCACCACCAGCAGTTGCACCCGCAGCCGCTTGTTGTGCCTGCATGTCGGCATAGACTTTTTCACCCAGCTTTTGTGATGCTGTGGACAATGCGCCCAGCTTGGTGTCGATCTCAGCCTTGTCACCGGATTTCAAGACATCTTCCAGTTCCTTGATGGCGGCTTCGATTTTCTCTTTTTCGCCAGCTTCCAGCTTGTCGCCATGCTCAGCCAATGCTTTTTTGGTGGAGTGCACCAAAGCGTCGCCCTGATTGCGGGACTCGGCCAATTCCTTGACCTTTTTGTCTTCTTCCGCGTTCAGCTCAGCGTCTTTCACCATTTTCTGGATTTCATCTTCCGTCAAACCAGAGTTGGCCTTGATGGTGATCTTGTTTTCCTTGCCTGTGGCTTTGTCTTTTGCACCTACGTGCAAAATACCATTGGCATCGATATCAAAAGTCACTTCAATCTGTGGCGTGCCACGGGCTGACGGTGGAATACCTTCCAGGTTGAATTCGCCCAGACCTTTATTACCGGCAGCGATTTCGCGTTCACCCTGATAAACCTTGATGGTTACTGCAGGCTGGTTGTCGTCTGCAGTAGAGAATACCTGGCTGAACTTGGTCGGGATGGTCGTGTTCTTCTGGATCATCTTGGTCATGACGCCGCCCAGGGTTTCGATACCCAGGGACAAAGGTGTCACGTCCAGCAACAACAGATCTTTACGGTCACCAGACAAGACAGAACCCTGGATCGCTGCGCCAACGGCAACGGCTTCATCAGGATTGACGTCTTTACGTGGTTCCTTGCCGAAGAACTCTTTAACGATGTCCTGTACCTTAGGCATACGTGTCATACCACCGACCAGGATGATGTCATCGATGTCAGTCGTTTTCACGCCTGCATCCTTGATCGCCATGCGGCAAGGATCGATGGTTTTCTGTATCAGTTCTTCAACCAGGGCTTCCAGTTTGGCACGTGTGATTTTCAAGTTCAAATGCACAGGTGCGCCATTGGCCATGGCAATGTAAGGCTCGTTGATTTCTGTCTGTTGCGCGCTGGACAATTCTATCTTTGCACGTTCGGCAGATGCCTTGATACGTTGCAAAGCAATAGGGTCTTTGGACAAGTCCAGACCATTGATCTTTTTGAATTCGTCGATGATGTAATCAATGATGCGTTGATCGAAATCTTCACCACCGAGGAAAGTATCGCCGTTTGTGGACAATACTTCGAATTGCATTTCGCCATCTACGTCAGCGATTTCAATGATGGATACGTCGAAAGTACCGCCGCCCAAGTCATACACAGCAATCTTGCGATCGCCTTTTTCTTTTTTGTCCAGACCAAAGGCCAGCGCAGCAGCAGTTGGCTCATTGATGATGCGTTTGACATCCAGACCGGCGATACGGCCCGCGTCTTTGGTTGCCTGACGTTGTGCATCGTTAAAGTAAGCAGGAACAGTAATCACTGCTTCTGTCACTTCTTCACCGAGGTAGTCCTCAGCGGTTTTTTTCATTTTGCGCAAAACTTCAGCAGAAATTTGCGGTGGAGCCAGACGCTTGTCGCGCACGGATACCCATGCATCGCCATTGTCAGCTTTGGAAATGGTGTAAGGCATCAGACCGATGTCTTTTTGCACTTCTTTTTCTTCGAACTTACGACCGATCAAGCGTTTGACCGCGAACAGTGTGTTCTTGGGATTTGTAACAGCCTGGCGTTTGGCGGATGCGCCAACCAGGATTTCGCCGTCTTCTTGATAAGCAATAATGGAAGGCGTAGTACGTGCACCTTCTGCATTTTCTATCACTTTTGGCTGACCGCCTTCCATAATAGCAACGCAAGAATTGGTTGTACCCAAATCAATACCAATCATTTTTCCCATGATAATTCCCTCAGAATGTATATTTTTTTGTCAATGTTGGTGAGTCAGTGCACTTTTTTGCTGCAACTAACTCGTCTGTTTCGGATATATGGTAAAAAACACGCTTTTCAAGCACTTTTTGCGTGTTTTTTACGCTTTTCTTACTTTCCTTGCGCTACTGTCACTAAAGCCGGACGCAGCAAACGGTCGGCAATGGTATAACCTTTTTGCAATACCGTCACCACGGTATTGGCATCTTGCTCAGCAGGCACCATGGAGATAGCCTGATGCTTCATAGGGTCAAGCTTGTCACCCTGGGCAGGACTGATTTCATTCAGGCGATTTTTTTCAAATGCAGCACTGAGTTGCTTCAAAGTCATTTCCACGCCTTCTTTCAGCGCTTCTATAGATGGCGTGTCTATCTTCAGGGCCATTTCCAGGCTATCCTTGACTGGCACCATGGCTTCGGCGAAGCCCTCAATTGCAAATTTGTGGGCCTTGCTGATATCGTCCTGGGCACGGCGGCGGATGTTTTCGCCTTCCGCCTTGGCACGCATGAAAGAGTCTTGCAACTCTTGCACTTTGGCTTCCAGCTTGGCAATCACTTGCTCGGCAGTTTCTTGTACAGGTGCTGCATCCTGGGCAGAAGTCTGCACTGTTTCACCTTGAACTACGCCATCCAGTTGAACTTCCGGCGTGGCGGCTTCTTGTATTTCTACCTTTTCCGCTTGCTGGTTTTCTTGCTCTTGCATACTTACTCTCCCGATCAAAAACATACATTGCCCCTGCAATTGGGGATATACCCTTACGATTTCAAGGCTTTACCTGAAAATTTCCTGATTTCCCTGCTTTTAAGGAAAAACAAGGCAAAAATTGTACATATTCTGTACAAGTAAACACATCTGGTAACAAAACTAAAACAATTCATTACTGGACCAGCGAAAAGTACATCCTAAAATGATGATTAAGATGTATGCCTATGGAGCTCAAACCATGAAACTCTCTATCATCTCCCTGCTGTTACTGGCCTACACCGTTGCCACGGTGGCCTGGATATGTTTATCTCAATACAATCCCTTGTCTTCGTAATACCGTAGGAGATTGGCAAGACTGGCTTGCATTACTTGCATTGTCACTCTATTGAGCCAGACATTCATACCAGGCAATAGTCTGAAATATTTGCCGCAAAATTGCTAAAACACATTAAATAAACGCATAGTTTAGCAAGCCCCTTCAACGAAACTGCCCTCATCTCAAGTAAAATCGCCTGTTGCGAGCAATTTGGCGCGCATCAGCATATATTCAACGCATATTCAACGCGTATTCAACGTATATCAGCGATACATACAGGAGTGAGGAATGATTTTTGTCACAGGCGGCGCGGGATTTATCGGTGCCAATTTTGTTCTGGACTGGCTGGCCCAGTCGGATGAGTCTGTCCTCAATTACGACAAACTGACTTACGCTGGCAATTTGAACAACCTGGCCAGCCTGAACAATGATGCACGCCATGTCTTTGTCAAAGGTGACATCAATGACAGTGCGCATTTGTGCGGCTTGTTTTTTGAATATCAACCGCGGGCCATCATCCATTTCGCCGCGGAAAGTCATGTAGACCGTTCCATCCTTGGCCCAGCCGCCTTTGTCACAACCAATGTCAATGGCACTTTCAACCTGCTGGAAGCAGCGCGCACTTACTGGCAAAGCCTGGAAGGTGAAGCCAAAGAGAATTTCCGTTTCCTGCACATCTCCACCGATGAGGTGTATGGCACGCTGGCGACAGACGATGCGGCATTTAGCGAAACCACGGCGTATGCGCCGAACAGCCCTTACTCTGCGACCAAGGCAGCCTCCGACCACCTGGTGCGTGCTTATCACCACACCTATGGTTTGCCTGTGCTGACAACTAATTGCTCTAACAATTACGGCCCTTATCATTTCCCTGAGAAACTCATTCCCCTGATAATCACCAATGCCCGCGCTGGCAAGGACTTGCCTGTCTATGGCGATGGCTTGCAAGTGCGCGACTGGCTGTATGTCAAGGACCATTGCTCGGCCATACGCCGGGTGCTGGAAGCAGGCAAGCTGGGGGAAACTTATAATGTAGGTGGCTGGAATGAGCAAACCAATCTCAGTGTCGTGCACACCCTGTGTGAACTGCTGGATGAATTGCAGCCCAAGACCCAGGGCAGCTACAAGGACCAGATCAAACATATCACCGACAGACCCGGCCATGACCGCCGTTACGCCATAGATGCACGCAAGATAGAAAAGGAACTGGGCTGGAAGCCGCTAGAGACTTTCACTACTGGCCTCAGAAAGACCGTGGAATGGTATCTGGCCAACGATGAATGGACCAAACAGGTACAGTCAGGTGAATACCTGAAATGGGTAGCACTGCAATATGAAGATGAGGAAGAAGCATGAGCAGTCATGTCAGCAAAAACATGAGCAATACATCCGCACGCAAGGGCATCATTCTGGCAGGTGGCTCAGGCACGCGCCTGTATCCTGTTACCCAGGCTATCTCCAAACAATTGCTGCCTGTCTATGACAAGCCCATGATTTATTACCCGCTGACCTCGCTGATGCTGGCGGGGATACGCGATATCCTCATCATTTCCACGCCACAGGATACGCCGCGGTTTGCCGAACTGCTGGGCAATGGTAATCAATGGGGCATACAAATCACGTATGCAGTCCAACCCTCGCCTGATGGTTTGGCGCAGGCCTTTATCATAGGCCGTGAATTTGTCGGCAATGCCAATACTGCGCTGATACTGGGTGACAATATTTATTACGGTAATGATTTTGAATCTCAATTGCGCCAGGCGGATGCGCAGCAGCAAGGCGCAACGGTATTTGCCTATCATGTGCAAGATCCCGAGCGTTATGGCGTCGTTGAATTTGATGATAAACGCCACGCCATCAGCATAGAAGAAAAACCGCAACAGCCAAAATCCAATTATGCCGTCACTGGCCTGTATTTCTATGACAATACGGTTTGCGACATCGCTGCCAATATCAAACCATCGGCACGAGGTGAATTGGAAATCACCGATGTCAATAATGAATACCTGAAACAGGGCAAACTGAATGTGCAATTAATGGGCAGGGGCATGGCCTGGCTTGATACCGGCACTCACGAATCCCTGCTGGAAGCTGGCCAGTTCATCGCCACCATAGAAAAACGCCAGGGCTTGAAAGTTGCCTGCCCTGAAGAAATTGCTTACCGCCGCCATTACATCAGTGATGCCGAGCTGGAAAAACTGGCCCAGCCACTCAAGAAAAATGAGTATGGCCAATATCTATTGCAACTATTGAACAAGAAAGCGTATTGATTGATGAAAGTGATAGAAACCGGATTGCCCGATGTCCTGCTGCTGGAGCCCAGGGTCTTTGGTGATGATCGTGGCTTTTTTTATGAAAGCTTCAATGCCAAGACCTTTGCTGACCTGACTGGTGTCACCACGGCTTTTGTACAGGACAATCACTCCAAGTCTGCCAGGAATGTCTTGCGCGGCTTGCACTACCAGATACGCCAGAGCCAGGGCAAGCTGGTGCGCGTCACGGCCGGTGAAGTGTTTGATGTGGTGGTAGATTTGCGCAAGTCATCTCCCAGTTTTGGCAAGGTCACGGCTGAAATTCTGTCCGCAGAAAACAAACGCCAGTTGTGGATACCACCAGGCTTTGCCCATGGTTTCCTGGTCATGAGCGAGAGTGCAGAATTTTTGTACAAGACCACCGATTACTGGGCACCTGAACATGAGCGCTGCCTTTTATGGAATGACCCCGCGCTGGGCATAGACTGGCCTTTGACAGGTGAACCCTTACTGTCTGGCAAAGACCAGTTAGGCAAACCCTTGTCTGAAGCCGAGGTTTTTGCATGAGAATATTATTGACGGGCACGAGTGGGCAACTGGGCCATGCCTTGTTACCGCACTTGCCTGCAACAGCGATCGTGCATGCGCCGCAAAGAGCAGAACTGGATTTGAGCAATGCCGCGCAATTGCGACTGTGCATCACTGACTTCAAGCCTGACCTGATCATCAATCCGGCGGCGTATACTGCGGTCGACCTGGCTGAGAGTGAAGCAGCCCAGGCCCATGCCATCAATGCCATCGCTCCTGCCATCATGGCGGAAGAAGCACACAAACTTGGCGCTGGCATCATCCATTATTCTACAGATTATGTGTATGCCGGTGACAAGGCAGATGCCGAAGCTAACTGGCAAGCCTATGTAGAAACCGATGTCACAGCACCGCTGAATGTATATGGTAAAACCAAGCTGGCTGGCGAACAGGCCATCATCGCCAGTGGCTGCCAGCATCTGATCTTGCGTACCAGTTGGGTGTATTCAAACTTTGGCAAGAATTTTTTCCTGACTATGCTGAAACTTGCGCGTGAGCGCGATCAGTTGCGCGTCGTCAATGACCAATGGGGGACGCCCAATTCGGCTGACTGGCTGGCTGGGGCTACCTGCGAAATACTGGTGCAATTGCAGCAAACACAGGATCAATCAAGCTGGTGGCAAGAATTTGGCGGCGTATATCATCTGAGTGCCGCGGGCAAAACCAACTGGTCAGCATTTGCCTCACGCATCATTGCACTGGCCGATGAGGAAGGCTTGCTGGGCAAGCCTGCGCCTGCAATCACCGGTATACCTGGCAGTGAATATCCAACTGCTGCGGCCAGGCCGCATAATTCATTGATGAACACAAGAAAAATCAGCGACAAATTCAAACTGGCAATACCAGACTGGGAAGACTGTCTGCGCACTTGTCTGCACTCCATGGTCACCCAACACTACAAGGCATAAGCAATTGAACATCCAAATAAAAACCTTGCGCATCAGGGGTGATGAGCGCGGTAGTCTGATTGCGCTGGAAGCAGAGCAGGATATCCCTTTTGCCATTGCCAGGGTGTATTATATTTTTGGCACCAAGCAAGGTGTGGAACGCGGTTTTCACGCCCACAAGGCCTTGCAGCAAGTCGCTGTTGCGGTGCGTGGCTCTTGCACCATGCTGTTTGATGATGGCCATGAAAAAACCGAGATCGTGCTGGATGCGCCGGATAAAGGCGTCTATATAGGTCCGAAGATCTGGCGCGAAATGAATAACTTCAGTGAAGACTGCGTGCTGCTGGTATTTGCTGACCAGCATTATGACGAGGCAGATTATTTGCGCAACTATGATGAGTTTTTGGCTTATTTGCGTGCAACAGAAAAACCGTAAGTCATAATTTGCAGGAAAAGACCTCTCACCACAGAGACACAGAGACACGGAGAAAACCAAGAGAAGAACTTGAAACGGTTTTTGATTGTGTCTTGGTGTCATCCTTCTTTTGAACGAATGGATAACATGAAATCTTTACCCTATCTGGAACTCAAACCTCAGCATCAGGATTTACGTGCTGAGTTGAATCAGGCTTTTAATGAAGTAATAGATAGTGGCTGGTTCATACAGGGCAAGCAGCTGGAAGCCTTTGAAGCGGAATATGCTGCTTACTGTGGCAGCCAGCATTGTGTAGGCGTAGGCAATGGCCTGGATGCCCTGCATCTGATATTGCGTGCCTATGGCATAGGCGCGGGCGATGAAGTGATCGTTCCTTCAAATACCTATATCGCCAGTTGGCTGGCGGTGTCGTATGCAGGTGCAACGCCGGTTGCAGTGGAGCCGGATTTGCCTACTTATAATATTGACCCGGCAAAAGTCGCGGCTGCCATTACGCCCAGGACCAAGGCCATCATGGTGGTGCATCTGTATGGACAAATCGCGGACATGGACCCGATTATCGCCATTGCCCGTGAACATGGTTTGAAAGTCATAGAAGATGCAGCGCAATCGCATGGGGCAAAATACAAGGGCCGTATTTCTGGCAGCATAGGCGATGTTGCTTCGCACAGTTTTTATCCTGGCAAAAACCTGGGTGCGCTGGGGGATGCTGGTGCCATCACGACCAATGATGCAGACCTGACCAGGCAGTTAACATCATTGCGCAATTATGGTTCACACGTCAAATACCATAATGAAGTCAAGGGCTATAACTCACGTCTGGATGAATTGCAGGCCGCGCTGTTAAGAGTAAAACTGCACAGGCTCGACGGCTGGAATGTGCAGCGTCGTGCCCTGGCACAACAATATCATGAGGGTTTGAAAGACTTGCCTGGTCTGTCCATACCCTTCGTGCCTGACTGGTCTGAACCGGTCTGGCATATCTATGCGGTACGCCACGCCCAGCGCGATGCCCTGCAAAAACATTTGCAGCAGGCTGGCATAGGCAGCATGGTGCACTATCCTATCCCGCCACATCTGCAAGGCGCTTATGCCGAAATGCAACTGGGTGTGGGCAGCTTCCCACTGTCTGAGCAAATCCATGCAGAAGAACTGAGCCTGCCGCTAGATCCCTATCTGGCACCTGAAGATGTCAGCCGCGTCATTGCTGCCGTGCGCGATTTCGTCTTGCAAGCTGGCTCAGCAGGCTCAACTGCCTCAGTTTCCGGACAATGACACTGGTACGTACCAGCCTGTTAAATGCGATTGCAGTCATGGTCAGGATGCTGACCATGCTGGGCTTGAACAAATTGCTGGCCGTGTATGTGGGGCCAGGTGGCTATGCCGTCATCGGCCAGTTCCAGAATGCCGTGACTATGATACTGTCCTTTGCCAGTGGCGCGATTTCCACAGGCGTGACCAAGTACACAGCCGAGCATGGTGATGATGCCGCAGCCCAGCAAAAAGTCTGGGCCAGTGCAGCCCGTATCTCGCTTTACTGTTCACTGGCAGCGTCGGCTGTCATTGCCGTATTTCATCAGCAACTGGCCGTATTGCTATTAAAAGATGCGCAGTATGGCAGTGTGTTTTTATGGCTGGCTGCCAGCCTGGTCTTGTTTGTGTTGAATACGCTCTTGCTGGCGATTTTGAATGGCAAGAAAGCAGTGGCTGCCTATGTAGCAGCCAATATTGCCACCAGCATCGTCACCCTGCTGGCGACCTGGTGGCTGGCCAGCGTCTGGGGTCTGTATGGTGCACTGGTCGCACTGGCAGTAAACCAGTCTTTCGTCGCCATCGTCACCCTGGTGCTATGCCTGCGCAGCAAATGGTTTAGCCTGGGCATGCTGTTTGTGAAGGCAGATGCAGGCATGTTGCGCAAACTGGGCGCTTATGCCCTGATGGCCATGGTCACGGCCACTGTTGTACCCTTGTCGCAAATGCTGATACGCGATCATCTGGTACAGAATTTTGGCTGGCAGCAAGCTGGGTACTGGCAGGCAGTGACACGCATCAGTGACATTTATCTCATGCTGATCACCACCACGCTGACGGTGTATTACCTGCCACGCCTGGCAGAAATCAAGGCAGCAGCAGAGCTGAAAAAAGAAATCGCCAGGGTATATCGCTTTGTATTGCCTTTGACGACGCTGGGTGCAGTCATGGTGTATCTCTTGCGTGATCTCATGCTGTGGCTGGTATTCACTGAAGAATTCCGCCCCATGTTGCAGCTATTGATATGGCAACTGGTCGGGGATTTTATCAAGATAGGCAGCTGGGTACTCGGATTTGTCTTGCTGGGCCGCGCCTTGACCAGGCCATATGTGATTACTGAAATTGTTTTCAGCCTGTCGCTGGTGGCACTGACTTATCTGCTGACTCCAGCATTTGGCTTGCAGGGGGCGGTGATTGCTTTTAGCATTAACTATGTATTGTATTGGGCATGTATCGCCTGGATTTTGAAAAAATATGCCTACCGCTAAATTTGGCTTGTTCATACAAAATTGCCTGGACCGGGTGCTGGCGGCTGGCGAGCTGGATACTTGCGTGCAGCGCGCCCGCGCCCTGGGTGAGCTGTTATGGAAAAACGATATGGGCCAGTATGCCTTGCCAGCGCTTGAGCAAGCCCTGTTGCAGCGCTACCAGCATGTATTCAAAATCCCTGCGCCGCGAGACATCAAGGCGACTTATCTGCATGTCTTGAGCCAGGCCTATACGAGTAGCGGCCATACCCGCGTGGTTGAACACTTGATTGCCAGCCAGGCTTTGCAGGATTCTGCGGTGCTGGTCACAGAAAAAGCACCGCCAGCAACCTTGGGGAAACTCAGCCCCCCCAGCCAGCCCTGTATTTGTCTGCCCAAATTCAGTAGCAAGCAAGAAAAGATACAGGTTTTGCTGGAGCATTTTGCTTCATACAAAATCCTGGTCTTACATATCCATCCGTATGATATAGAAGCTGTCATCGCCGCTGGCCTGGCCAGGCAATTGTGTGGCACGCGCATCTATATGTATAACCATGCTGACCATGTATTTTCCTACGGCCATGGCATGGCCGATGTAGTACTGGAGCTCAGTTATTATGGCTGGGAACTCAGCAAGCTGCGCGGCAGCCATGAGAAATGCGTATTTGCCGGTATTCCGCTGAAATTGCCCGACAACAGGGATGAGCGACCAGAAAATAGTGCAGGCCACATCGCCAGTGCTGGCTCAGCCTACAAATTCAAACCAGGCGGCAACTATTCCTTCCCTGACTTTGCAATAGACCTGCAAGCCAGGACAGGGCGCAAGCTCATGCTGATAGGCCCCAACCTGAAAACCAACTGGTGGTGGTGGAAACCTGCCCGACAAATGGGCAAGCAAGCAATTTTCCATCAACGCATGGCCTATCAGGACTATCTGCTCTGCATGCGCGACGCCAGTGTGTATGTCGACAGCTTCCCGCTGACGGGTGGTACGGCATTCCCTGAAATGGCTGTCAAGGGCTTACCCTGCTTTGGCATTTTGACAGGCGCGCATGGTTATTCACCAGCCGATCAATTCAAATCTGGCAGCCAGGCTGCCTTGCTGGAAGATATGGTCTATTATCTTGGGCAAAAGCCAGAGCAAAAGCAACAACAGCACCAGCGACGCCCAGGCATAGACCAGGCTGCGATCCTGCAAGAGATCAGGGAAGTACATGGCATAGAGCAGGTGGCAAGCCGTATCAGCCAGGCTGAAATGGCAAGTACACAAGAAAAACAACCGCCCTGGCATAATCCGGCACCTATAAACTGCAATTTCTATGAGAAAATCTGGTACACAAGGAAATTATTCACACCGCCCATCCATAATTTCCCCGACTGGAAACTGGGTGTATTATTTTTAAAGTATTGGATACAAAGTCGCCAGCTTAGTCGCCCGCTTAGTAACCAAACTTAATGCAGCATCACTTAGCTACTATGATACATGTCGCAATCGTCAGCCACGGCCATGAAAATCTGCTTATTGCAAGCGGCATGGGTGGCTTGCGCGATACAGCAACGGGTATGCATGTGTGGATCAAGGACAACCGGCCTTCCCCGGACTTGAAAGCCTATTGCCTGCAACATGCTATCTCCTACACTGACGATAAGCCGGGCCTTGGCTTTGGCGAAAACAATAATTACCTGTTTGACCTGATCAGTAATAGCGTCGGTTTTGCCGAGGGTGACAGCTTCATCGTCATGAACCCTGATATCACTATCAGTGCAAACACCATCACCACCCTGGTCGAGAATATGCAGCGTGATGCCTTCCCGCTTGCCACCATCAATCTCTACCGTGATGAACAGCATTTACATGTAGATGCCAATGTACGCCGCTTTCCGAATGCTATCTCCTTGCTGCGCATGGTCGCGGTGCGCTCCTTGTCCGAGCCCTATGACAAGCAAAGCATGACAGAAACCTGCCATGTGGATTGGGCCTCAGGTGCTTTCCTGGCCTTTGATGCGCGCCATTATCGTGCGCTGCAGGGCTTTGATACCCGGTATTTCATGTATTTTGAAGATGTGGATATCTGTTACCGTTCCCGGCAATTGCTGGGCAAGGGAGTACGTTTTTATCCACAACTGCATGCCACCCATACGGCAGCTCACAAAAACCGCAACCTGGTATCACGCCACGCCAGCTGGTTTTTCCGCAGTTTTTTGAAATTCCTCTCGCGCCGCTATTTTGTCTATGACAGGCAGTCGAATCTGCCCGTCCCCAAATAAAGTATGAAGCAGCACATCTTGTTGACTGGTGCCAGTGGCTTTGTCGGCCAGGCTCTCGCCCGCGCCTGTCTGGCTGCGGATACAAGCCTGATTTGTCCTACCCGCCGCCCGCTGGGCTGGCAGGCTGCAGAAATGCGCAATCCTCTGATTGCGGATATGACGGCTGACACTGACTGGTCTGCACATCTGCAAAGCGTGGACATCGTCATCCATAGTGCAGCGCGGGTGCATGTCATGCAAGAGACCGCCAACAATCCTCTGGCACAATTCCGTGCTGTGAATGTGGACGCCAGCCTGCAACTGGCACGCCAGGCGGCCGCGGCCGGTGTCAAACAATTTATTTACCTGAGTTCAGTCAAGGTGAATGGTGAAGCCACTTTACCTGACCATCCATTCAGTGCCGACGATCAGGCCATGCCGCAAGATGCCTATGGCATTTCCAAGCAGGAAGCCGAACAGGCACTGCTACAACTGGCCACGGAAACCAGCATGGTGGTGACCATCATACGCCCGCCCCTGGTTTACGGGCCTGGCGTCAAAGCCAATTTCCTGAGCATGTTGCGTGGTGTGCGACGTGGCCTGCCCCTGCCACTGGGCAGCATACACAACCAGCGCAGCCTGGTGTATCTGGGCAATCTGGTCGATCTCATCCTGCATTGCCGTTTGCATCCGGCGGCCCGCAACCAGATATTTCTGGCATCGGATGGCAGGGATTTATCGACGACAGAATTATTTCGCCTTTGCGCGCAAGCCTTGCAGGTGAAATCCAGGCTATTCCCTTTTCCAGCCAGCCTATTGACGCTCGCCGCCAGCATGCTGGGCAAGAAAAGTGTCGCTGAGCGTTTATGCCAGTCATTGCAAGTCGATATCAGCAAGACCAGAGAGCTGTTGGCCTGGTCGCCTCCTTATACCGTAGAACAAGGCTTGCAAGCCACAGCAGCAGCACTACCCTCTGAATGAATATGTGATTATGTTAAAGCGTCTTTTTGATCTCGTCCTTGCCCTGACAGCCAGCCTGTTCCTGATCCTGCCTTTGATCATCGTGGCCATCTGCGTCAAGCTGACTTCCCGCGGCCCCATCGTCTACTGGTCAGACCGTGTCGGGCGCAATAATGCCATCTTTAAAATGCCCAAGTTCCGCAGCATGCTCATCGATACGCCCGCCGTTGCCACGCATCTGCTGACTAATCCTGATCAATACCTGACGCCCATCGGTTCTTTCCTGCGCAAATCCAGCCTGGATGAATTGCCGCAATTGTGGAGCATACTCAATGGTGACATGAGCTTTGTCGGCCCCCGCCCAGCCTTGTACAATCAAGACGACCTGATTGCCCTGCGCACAGAAAAGCAAGTGCATACTATCCCGCCTGGCCTGACAGGTTGGGCACAGATCAATGGCAGGGATGAATTACCTATACCTGTTAAAGTAGACCTGGATGCCTATTACCTGCAGCACCAGTCCTTCATGCTGGATATACGCATCTTGTTCCTGACCTTTTACAAGGTAGTGCGTCGTGACGGTGTTACTCATTAATAAGGGCTGGCTACCATGATGCAATCCGTACTCAATCTGCCCCGCCTGCAAAAACAGGTGATAGCTGCCCTGGCTGATGCCATCTGCCTGCCGCTGATGTTTATCCTGGCGATCTGGCTGCGTTATGAAGGCTTTAATACCGGCCTGTTCAACCATTACTTCTGGCTCATCGTTTCTTCTTCCCTGATCGCCATACCGGTATTCATACGCATAGGCTTGTACCGTGCCGTGATCCGTTTCATCGATCAAAAAATCATCAGCGTGGTGGTCTTTGGTGTCACCCTGTCGGTGCTGTTCATGGCCTTTGTGGCGGTGATGCTGCATATCACGCCTTTGTCGCGTGCCGTGTTTGGTTTTTTCTGGGCCGGTTCCATCCTGTATGTGGGTGCCAGCCGTTTTCTGGCCAGGGCCTGGTTGTTGCAGGCTGACATGGCCGAGAACGCCACCCGCATTGCCATCTATGGTTCGGGCAAGGCTGGTGCGCAACTGGCGACTGCCCTGCGTGCCGGTGGTGAATATGTATGCACCGCCTTCATCGACGATAACAAATCCATACAGGGTTCTACCATAGGCGGCGTCAAGGTGTTTGCGCCTGAATTGTTGAAGGACCTGGCCGAGCGCCACGACATACGCGAAATTTTGCTGGCCATGCCCAGCATCAGCAAGACGCGACAAAAACAGGTACTCGACCAGCTCGAACCTCTTAAGCTCAAGATCAAGGTCACGCCATCAATACAAAGCCTGGTGAATGGCGAATTGCGCGTGCAGGATATACGCGAAGTCGAGATAGAAGATTTGCTGGGACGCGACCAGGTAGCACCAGATGCCCGCCTGCTAAGCATATGCATCACCGGCAAACGCGTCATGGTGACCGGAGCTGGTGGTTCTATCGGCTCTGAACTATGTCGTCAGATATTACGCCAGCGCCCGGCCAAACTGGTCTTGCTGGAAATGTCGGAATATGCCCTGTACGCGATAGAACAGGAGTTGACTGGCCTGCGCCAGCAACTGAAGCTGGATGTAGAAATATTGCCCTTCCTGGGTTCCATACTCGATAGCGCCAAGCTGGACCGCATCTTCACCACCTGTGAAGTTGAAACCCTGTACCACGCTGCTGCCTACAAACATGTACCGCTGGTAGAACATAATCCGGCAGAAGGCATACGCAATAATGTGTTTGGTACGCTGTCCGTCGCGCAAGCTGCCATGGCCGCCGGGGTCAAGAATTTTGTGCTGATTTCCACCGACAAGGCGGTACGCCCAACCAATGTCATGGGTGCCACCAAGCGCCTGGCAGAACTGATCTTGCAAGCCTGTTCACGTCGCCAGCAACATACCCGTTTTTGCATGGTGCGTTTTGGCAATGTGCTGGGCTCATCCGGTTCGGTCGTACCTCTGTTCCGCAAGCAGATCATGGCCGGTGGCCCTATCACCCTGACCCATCCCGAGATCACCCGTTACTTCATGACCATACCCGAGGCTGCACAACTGGTCTTGCAGGCAGGTGCCATGGGCGAAGGCGGCGATGTGTTTGTGCTCGACATGGGCGAACCCGTGCGCATTATCGACCTGGCGCGCCGCATGGTGCACCTGAGTGGTCTCGAAGTGAAAAGTGAAACCACGCCAGACGGCACCATAGAAATCCAGCACGTAGGCTTGCGCCCCGGTGAGAAACTGTATGAAGAATTGCTGATAGGCGACAATGTGGAAGGTACCTCGCACCCGCTGATCATGCGCGCCCAGGAAAATGAGTTGCCATGGGATCAACTCAATACCCTGTTGCAGGAATTAAATGCAGCCTGCGCCGCCTTTGATTATGCGCAAATCCGCGCCCTGTTGCTGCAAATAGTGGCAGAATATGAACCACAATGCGGTATTGAAGACCTGATCTGGCAAGCCCAGCAAACTGGTTCTGAAGACCTGACAGCCAACGGGCTGCTCCACTGAATCTTTTTAATATAGAAAAATAATCATGTCCCTACTTTCCCCCAGCATATTCAAAGCCTACGATATCCGCGGCATCATCGACAAGACCCTGGATGCCGAAGTTGCCCAACTGATAGGCCAGGCCTTCGGCAGCGCCGCCATCGCCAAGGGCGAGAAAACCGTGGTCATAGGCCGCGATGGCCGCTTGTCCGGCCCTGATCTCATCACGGCACTGGCCAAGGGCTTGCAATCGACTGGCGTTGATGTTATCGACCTGGGCGTGGTCGCCACCCCCATGGTGTACTTTGGCACCAATGTGCTGGGCGCCACATCCGGCATCATGGTCACCGGCAGCCACAACCCGCCTGACTACAATGGTTTCAAAATGGTACTGGCTGGCGAAGCCATTTATGGCGATGCCATACAGGCGCTGTACCAAACCATTTTGAACAAAGACTTCAAGCAAGGCGATGGCAGTTATCGCACGCATGATATCAAGGCAGCCTACCTTGAACGCATCATCGGTGACGTCAAGCTTGCCCGCCCTTTGAAAATTGCCGTTGATTGCGGCAATGGCGTGGCTGGAGCTTTTGCCGGTGAGTTGTATCGCGGTATGGGTTGTGAAGTCATCGAACTGTTCTGTGAAGTCGATGGCACTTTCCCTAACCACCATCCAGACCCTGCCCACCCAGAAAACCTGCAAGACCTGATACGCTGCCTGCAAACCACCGATGCAGAAATCGGCCTGGCATTTGATGGTGACGGTGACCGCCTTGGCGTAGTCACCAAGGATGGTCAGATCATTTACCCAGACCGCCAGCTCATGCTGTTTGCCGAAGACGTATTGACACGCAACCCCGGCGCGCAGATTTTGTATGACGTCAAATGCACCCGCCATATCGCCCCCTGGGTAAAGGCACGCGGTGGCGTACCACTGATGTGGAAAACCGGCCATTCCCTGGTCAAGGCCAAGCTGCGCGAAACCGGCTCACCTCTCGGTGGCGAAATGAGCGGCCACATTTTCTTCAAAGACCGCTGGTATGGTTTTGATGATGGCCTGTATGCCGGTGCCCGCCTGCTGGAACTCGTCAGCCGCGTGGCCGACATGACAGCCACACTGAACAATTTGCCACAATCGACTTCAACACCAGAACTGCAATTGCAACTGGCCGAAGCCGAAAACTTCGCGATCATCGCTGCCATGCAGGTGAATGCGAACTTCCCTGGTTCCGATGAAATCATCACCATCGATGGCTTGCGCGTGGAATACCCGGACGGCTTCGGCCTGGCCCGCTCATCCAATACCACCCCCGTCATCGTCATGCGCTTCGAAGCCGAAAACCCCGAAGCACTGACACGCATACAGGGCGCAATGAAGCAGGCTGTACTGGCTGTTAAGCCAGATGCTGTCTTGCCATATTAATTTTATTCAAACCTAAAACATAAAAGCTCACCACAGAGACACCGAGGCACAGAGAAAAACAAGAGAAAATAATTTAAGCTGAAAGTGTTTGCTAATGACTCTTCACGCCTTTGTTTTTTCTCTGTGCTACCTCTGTGTCTCCGTGTCTCTGTGGTGAGATTTTCGGTCTTACTATCCAAGTGAAAATACTTCTTGTTCGTGTCTCGTCGCTGGGCGATGTTTTGCATAATATGCCCATCGTGGATGACCTGCGTCGCCAGTTTCCGCAGGCGCGCATAGACTGGGTGGTGGAAGAAGCCTATGTGCAACTGGTGCGCCTGAATCCCGGAGTAGACCAGGTCTTCCCCTTCGCCCTGCGCCGCTGGCGTAAGAGTCTGGGGAAGGCGGCAACGCGGCAAGAGATCAAGAATTTCTTTCGCCAGTTAAGGCAAGAGCAATATGACCTAATACTAGATACCCAAGGCCTACTGAAAACCGGCATCATCATGGGCTTGGCAAAGACCGTCAAAGGCGGCAAGAAAGTCGGCCTCGCCAATGGCACTGAGGGCTCAGGCTATGAAGGCATTTCCAGAATTTTCCATGACATCAGCGTGCCGGTAGACAAACGCACCCACGCCGTCCTGCGCGGCCGACTGGTTGCTGCTGCTGCCGGCGGCTATACCGTCAACACGTCTGCCAGCTTTGGCTTGCAGGCACCCGATATACCTGCTGACCAGCGCACCTGGTTACCTTCTACACCGTATGCGGTGTTCTTCCATGGCACGGCAGGTGCAGCCAAGAAATGGCCACGCGATCACTGGCAAGCGATTGCCGCAGAATTAAAAAACTACGAATTACCAATACTGCTGCCCTGGGGCAGCGCTGCAGAAAAAACCGAAGCTGAAGCCATGGCTGCCATCATGCCGAATGCGACTGTCTTACCTGCACTATCCATGCAAGCCGCAACCCTGCTCGCGCAAAAAGCACGCCTGGCCATCGGTGTCGATACCGGCTTGACGCATATCGCCGCAGCTTACGAAACCCCCACCATAGAAATCTACTGCGCGTCACCGCGCTGGAAGACTGAGGGCAACTGGTCGGACAAGATTATTAATCTTGGGGATAGTGGGGAGCCTGCGACTGTTGACGAGGTTAGAGGGGCGATTAGAGTCCTAATGAGCGCAATCAGTACACTGCAATAGCCGGGCGCTTAGGAATAAACTCTTCCACTTAGTAACGTCATTCCAGCGTGCCTTTAGCTGGAATCCACCGGGCTGGCGCTCCAGTGGCGTTCATAGTACGTCACATAAGGTATTTACTTCATGCCCGTACAAATTTACACATTAAATTTTCAAATGCCTTCGTAAGTCATTCAGGCCAGCCTGGGTAGCCCGACAGCTACTCCCTTTTCTAGCATTCGCCGAGATGTCAGGAAAATGCCAGATACGGTAAAATAAAACCCCGCCTGTCAATATACCGCGAACCATGGCCGCCCCTTCCAGCCACAGCGCCTCACCCAATTTCTGGCATGACGAAAAGCTGCCTTTTGTCGAAATGCGGTCTATCAAGGGCGCACGCAGCATAGGCTATGCGAAGCACTCGCATGAGAGCTTTTCCATCGGCGCAGTCACTGGAGGGAAGAGTACATACCTCAACGGTAAAATGAAAGAACAGGTAGGTGCGGGGACGGTCGTCATTATCAATCCTGAAGAGATGCACGCCTGTAACCCCGTCATTGACGAGCCCTGGTCTTACCACATGTTGTATATCAATCATGCATGGTTGGCGGCGCTTCAGCAGGAACTTGGCTTTAGTGCCAATGCTGACTTCAGGCCGTTTTCAACAATATCGACCAATTCCCCGTTTGCGGAATTGACTACCCTATGTGCAATATTGGCGGATGAACATGCGGATCAATTGCAAAAACATGGCGCTGTCATCGATTTTTTCTCGATGCTGCAAAACCGGCTTGATCCAGTATCCACCAGCAACAAGGATGCCAACATCAAGCTCATGCGCGCGGCAGAATTCATCAAGGAAAACTTCAAGCGGTCACTCAAGCTTGAAGAAATCTGTGCCGCTGCCGCCTTATCGCCAGCCTATCTGATACGCGCATTCAAGCATCAATTTGGCATGACGCCTCATGCATATCTGATCAATCACCGTATTCAACAGGGCCGCGCCCAGCTCAGGCGCGGCCATGCCATAGCCGACATAGCCGTCGACATAGGATTCTCAGACCAGGCGCATTTTCAGCGCGCCTTTAAACAGCATCTGGCAGCCACACCAGGTCAGTATCGGGGTCGCGGATAGACTCATACCGTCATAAGCGAATTATGATGATGCTTCCATGACGTCGATGAGCGCCTGATATAGCCGCACAGGTTCCTCTGCAATGCGGTTGAGTACATAAAGAAAATATTCTTCGCCAAACACTGCATATTCCCGTGTAGTAAAACCGCGCTTCTGCAAGCTATCCAGCAAATCAGTACCAAGACCGATCAGCGATTCAAATTCATAGCGATCGCGACGTATATCCTCGCTTGAAATAAAAGCAGATAATTCTTCTTGAATTTGACCATCATGCGTCGCTATCGAACATTGATGGCCGCTCGTCAGCAAGGCTTTTGCGAAACGTCGATAGCAGGCTGCCAGTTCCGGACTATCGCGGCTATAAGCAATATTCTCAGCCTCCAGAAATGCGCCCTTGACCAGGCGTATCCGCCCCGGATATATCATCAGCGCCGGAAGGTCTTGTGCGGTACGATGCAGCTTGGCGGGCACGGTAATGCCGACATTGCTGAGACCCGCCTCCGTATGCAAGCGGCCATAGGTGGCGTAAATATTATCAGCACGATCCGACCCCTCCATGGAAATCATGACCTCACGTCCCACTGCTGCCGCGGCTGTAGCGATGCGTTTCACATTTTGAAAACCAAGTTCCACATCAATCACGGATCCCACATGCGACAGGTCCAGGGAAATCGAACAGCGCAAGCCCAGTCTATCGATAGCCGCAATCAATTCAAGGAATATGGCTGTTTCTGCCAGCGCCTTGCCCTCGTTCCGGCAGCTCTCCCCCATGTATTCAGCCGATCCGGCATGGCCTCTTGCGTTGATTTTCTCTATGCGCCGCAACAAATCAGGAATGGTCTCCCCAGCGACATAGCGCTTGGCCACGCGTTGCATATAGGGACGTAAGATTGGATCATAACAAAACCGTGCCTTGGCTTCTTCATCCAGCGCCAATTGTCGAAGCCCATTCGCTGCCTGCGCAACTAATGGCTGCCATGCCGCTGGAAATTTTGGCAAACTTGATTCTTTCATGCTCAACTCCGATCTAAAAATGGAAAGGAGTCAATGGTGGCGGGATACTTCGTCAAAGTATTGAAGAAAACTGCCCTTCGCCCACCTCAAAGCTGATGTACACAATACTCCCGGGTGGCGCAATGCTGATCGCTGCACCTGTCAATGAATGTCCACCTACCCGGTCGACGGACGTCCGCAGACAGCGTATTCATGAAGAAATCATTTAAAATCAGACGTTTATATTTTGGCATATATTATGCTTAACAGCTGGAGTCTTCACTTCTACCAGAATACTTATGACACGCTTATTCCTCATTTTGGCTTTTTTCCATACTGCTTCTGTTTTTGCTGCCGCAGATAGTTTTAGCTTCTCAAACCAGTTTGGACCGCATGCTGTTGGCGTGAAACTTATCCAGCAATACGATAGGTCACGCCTGTATAAAACAAACGTAGATTTAGCGACTGGCGAAGCCTCCACCGGTGAGCTTTCGCGTCCTGTACAAACCCTGATGTGGTATCCGGCCGTGCGCGGCGGCACACCGCTAACTTATCGCCAATATCTCGAAACCATTCCTACTGAAGATGATTTCACGCGCAGCGCAGCGGAGGTAAAGCGCATGACGGATGAGCGTATCGAAGGCAATAGTGGCATGCGCCGTGACGCACTGCTGCGCGATGTCGCACAATCCATGCAAGCAGTGCGTGATGCCAGGCCAGTAAGCGGTCGCTTCCCCGTTGTGATCTACGCACCTGGTTATTCTGGATCGGCTACAGAAAATGCCGACCTCTGCGAATACCTGGCCAGCCAGGGGTACATTGTATTATCCAGCGCGTCGCTAGGCGCTCACTCACCAGGGATAGGGATAGACCAGGACGGCGCTGAAACGCAGGCTGCTGACATTTCCTATCTCATAGGCTATGCCAGCACATTGCCACAAGCAGACCAAAGTAAAGTAGCCGTCATCGGCTTTAGTTGGGGTGGACTGTCAAACGTCTACGCTGCGGCGAAAGACGCGCGTATCAAGGCGCTAGTCAGTCTTGATGGCTCTGTACGTTATTTCCCGCAGCTCGTTGATGGCGGCAAGGATGCAGCAAAATATGTAACACCCAAGCAAGTCGCCATACCTATGCTATTCGTGGGCGCGCAACCCAAGACCGTAGAGACATTGAATAGCAAGAAAAACGGCACTTACTATTCATTCATGAACGAAATGAAGTATTCAGACGTTTATATCATCACGATGTTACCAATGAAGCACATCAACTTTACTTCATTTGCCATGCGCCTTGTACCCACTCAAGACTTTGGTGATTACACACGCGATGAAATATCGCAGGCCCACAGCTGGACGATGCTTTACACCAGACATTTTCTTGATGCTTATCTAAAGGACGATGCTGCCGGACTCAAGTTCATCAACAATACACCTATCGCGAACAAGGCACCGCCACACATGATCATCACCGACATCCGCCGGAAAAAAGATGTCGCACCAGTCACGCAAGAGAATTTCGCACAAAGCCTGGCAAATAAAGGCTTCGATAAGGCCATCCCGATCTACAGTCAGTTTGTGACGCAAGACGCAACATTCAAACTGGACTCCGATCAGATTTACAGTTGGGGGATAAAATTGTTCCAATTAAACCGTTTGGAGCAAGCCCGTGAAATCTTCCGTCTTGGCACTCACTTGTATCCAGATCAGGCCTTCCTGCAAGATGGCCTGGCAGAAACACTGGCGAAGGCTGGACACATACAGGAGGCCATCAAAAGCTATCAGCGTGTTCTTGAACTGGACTCCAAAAATCAAGATGCCATCAAGTATTTAAAAGAACACAAAGCTCTATAGGTGCTCTGCCTTACTTATCTGTGTGCGACTTGTCAATGCCCTATCCGGGCTAAGTGGAATTTTGATTGCGTTTATGCAAACTGGATGTCCCCATCATCCAGTTTCATTTTATAAAATGTATTTCATCAAGATGACCAGTCTCAAATCTCCAGCTTGGCAAACGACTTCACCAAATCATCCAGCGATTTCAACTGCGCCAGGAAAGGTTCCAGCTTATCTAGTGGCAGAGCGCTGGGGCCATCGCATTTGGCTTGCGCTGGATCAGGATGTGCTTCAAGGAAGAGGCCAGCCAGGCCAGTCGCCATGCCTGCGCGCGCCAGTTCGACTATTTGTTCACGGCGTCCGCCGGAGGCTGCGGCACCAGCTTCGCGTTGTTGCAGGGCGTGGGTGACGTCGAAGATGACGGGCAGGTTGTTCGTCACTTTTTTCATGACGGCAAAACCCAGCATGTCGACCACCAGGTTATCGTAGCCAAAGCAGGTGCCGCGGTCGCAGAGTATCAGTTGCTCGTTGCCTGCTTCTCTGAATTTTTCGACGATGTTCTGTACTTGGGAAGGGCTCAGAAATTGCGGCTTCTTGATGTTGATGACACGGCCGGTTTTGGCGAGTGCGACGACGAGGTCAGTCTGGCGCGCCAGAAAGGCTGGCAGTTGCAGGACATCGACTACTTCTGCCACTTGCGCGGCTTGCCATGGCTCGTGCACGTCGGTGATCAGGGGTACGCCAAATTCTGCCTTGATGGCTTCAAATATCTTCAAACCTTCTTCTAGGCCAGGGCCGCGGTAAGAATGGATGGAAGAACGATTGGCCTTGTCGAAGCTGCCCTTGAAGACATAGGGGATGCCCAGCTTGCTGGTGACGCGCACGTATTCTTCGGCAACGCGCAAGGCCATGTCTTTGGATTCCAGCACGTTCATGCCGCCGAACAGGACGAAGGGGCTTTGGTTGCTGGCTTGAATTTGTGGGGTGATGGCTACGATAGTCAAGATGATTCCAGTTCTTAAAATAGTGTGCAGGCTTATCGGTATTTTTGAATATGCTCAGGATACCCAGCGCAAATAATCCTGCCATTGCGGATCAAATTCGCTGCTGATCTCAAATTCCATTGGAGCAAAGTTTTGTGCCAGTTTGTGCGCTTTGGCCAGGGCAGTTTCTACATCGCTGACATGCCAGTTCATGCTACGCACATTGCCGTGCAGGGTGATCTGGCTGGTGATGCCTTCCTGGGTTTGCGCGAGCAGGGTTTCGAGCTGGTCTTCAAACTCGCGTGCGGCTTCCAGATCATCTTTATGATCCAGTACCACATCGACTTGCACCCGCCACAGCATGTCTGCCCTGCCGACCAAAGACATGGCAGATTCATTGCGTTGTACCAGCAGTTTGTCGTCGGGGTCGGTGTTGCTGACGAGCTCAAAACCTGTCCATTCATTTTCACCGGTGGGGAACAGGGCAGTATGTCCAAGTTCGTCGCGCCAGAAACTATCCAGCACAGCCGGGAAGGCGGCCAGGCTGACAGTGTCTTGTTCAGCTTCGTCTTCCATGAACTCTACCGGGCCTATCTTGATGGCGAAATCATATTCACCGATGGCATGGTCGAGCAGGATGAAGGACATGTGCCTGGCATGATCGACCATGTCTTGCGGTATCGGTTTGGCAAACCATAATTGCAAACCCACCCTGCCCGCGTCGGCATAATGGCCAACCAGCACCTCGGATGGGCTAAGGCTGAAATTATCCATGGACATGCCAAACTCGCCCATTTCTGTGCGCGCCCGGAAGGCGGTCACATTGGGGAACATGGTCAGTTTGGGCGCAGTCTGCGTGAGCGACATGACATCCTGAAAATGCTCAGTTGCGCCGTGTGCGGTGATGATGAGGTCATATACGCCATCTTCAGGCTTGCCTTGCAGTTCTGCAGCCAGGTTGGGGAAGTGGGGTTGCAGTAATGCATTGATGGCTTCCATCGCATCGCGGGCTTCCATTTGTTGCAATTGTGGCTGGGAGTTTGCCAGTGCTTGCCAAAAGATATCTGTGCTCATCTATTTCATTTCCAGATGGGTGGGTGGCTCAACATGAGCCTTGCATGTTGTTTAAGAGGCATAGGATATCATTTTATGGGGGTGGTTTTGTGAAAGTGCAAAGCAGCTTATTCAGCTTTATTCACTTTTCAAGCAGTATGGTTAGCAACGAACGCCTCTGGGCTAGTGCCTGCGCAGGAGCGACAATTTTAGCGTCTTGCCGGTATCAGATTACCCTGTCTGCAAAGTCAAAGAACTTGCATTAGAGACAAATAATTACAAAATTTAAAAGGATTGCATCCATTGTTAATAAAAAAGCACATCCTCTGCTGTGTATTAACCTCGAGCAAGACATGCACTCTTGAGTACCGTTTTCAGGTATATTCCCACCTCTTCGCCCACACTCCCCAAGCTTGATGTCTGCTCATCGTAAAAATCTTGATGGTTTTGCCATATCGCTTATGCTTTTGCTCTGCCTGTGCTGGGGTTTGCAACAGGTGGCGGTTAAATTGGCGGCGCCTGTTATCGGTGCCAGTATGCAGCTGGGCTTGCGGTCCGGGCTGGCGGCGGTGCTGGTGTTGCTGCTGATACTTGTTAAAAAGCTTCCATTTTCTTTGCGCGACAAGCATCTCATGCCCGGTATTGCGGCGGGTATTTTATTCGCTGTCGAATTTTTATGCATATCGCTGGGGCTGAAATACACTACAGCTTCGCATATGTCAGTGTTTTTATATACAGCGCCTATTTTTACTGTGCTGGGCCTGCACTGGCTGATACCGGCTGAGCGTCTGCAATCGACGCAGTGGCTGGGCATACTGTCAGCCTTTGCAGGAGTTGCAATTGCCTTCTCCGGTGCCTTATTTGATACATCAGGCAGTAGCCAGCGTGATGTGGCCGACATGCTCATCGGTGACAGTTTTGGTGTGGCAGCAGCGCTACTATGGGCAGCGACCACGATTACCATACGCAAATCCAGCCTGTCTGAAGCAGAACCAACGACCACGCTATTCTATCAACTGGCAGTAGGTGCGGCGATCTTGCTGGCATTTGTCATGCTACGCGGTGAGAGCCTGCCTGTGCAATGGAATATGACCAGCATCGTCAGCCTGTTTTTCCAGACGGTGGTGATAGCTTTTGCCAGTTACCTGACCTGGTTCTGGTTGATGCGACGCTACCTGGCTTCGCGTCTTTCTGTCTTTTCTTTCCTGACACCCTTGTTCGGCGTGGCCGCTGGTGTCATTCTTATGCACGATCCCATTAGTCCGCGCTTTGCGCTGGGTGCAGTACTGGTGTGTGGTGGTATTGTATTGGTGAATTTCCGTCGGACATAAAGCATGCGTCTTCTTTACTCCCTGGTATGGGGCCTGTCCCTGCCGTTTGCCCTGTTCCGCCTCTGGTGGCGTGGCCGTCTCGAGCCTGGCTACCGTGAGCATATAGGCGAGCGCCTGGGGTTTTACCCTGCCTCCGCCAGCATGCCGACGCTCTGGGTACATGCCGTCTCTGCCGGTGAAACCCGCGCGGCTGAACCACTGATACGTGCCCTGCTGGCCCGCTGCCCTGAACACCGCATCTTGCTGACGCATATGACCGCGACAGGTCGTGAAACTGGCGGCAAATTATTTACCGATGTAGGTCCACGCCTGCAACAGGCGTTTTTACCATATGACATCAACTGGATGATAGTGCGCTTCCTGCGGCATTTTTCACCGCAATTATGCATACTGATAGAGACCGAAGTCTGGCCCAACCTGATCGCCCAGTGTGCTGCACAGTCCATACCAGTAACACTGGTAAATGCCCGTCTGTCAGAAAAGTCTTTACGCAAGGCCCAGCGCCTGGCTACGTTGATATTGCCTGCGGCACGTGCCATCAGCAGTGTGGCTGCGCAATCCAATCCCGATGCCTTGCGCCTGCATGAACTGGGGATAGAACAACCGGGTGTGACCGGCAATATGAAGTTTGACGTGACGCCGCCACCCTTGATGGCCGAACGCGGTGCCGCCCTGCGTCGCAGCTTTGGCGAGCGCCAGGTGATCTTGTGCGCCAGTACCCGCGATGGCGAAGAAGAGCTGATTTTGCAAGCCTTTGTTGAGCAAGTGCCCTTGCTGCAAACCAACCCCTTGCTGATTATCACGCCACGGCATCCGCAGCGTTTTGACCATGTGGCCAGCCTGCTTGAATCACATGGCATCAAATACCTGCGCCGTTCCAGCCTGAACCATGAAGAAATCGCCCACATAGGCGAAGAGATACAGGTCGTGCTGGGTGACAGCATGGGTGAGATGTATATGTACTATGCCGCTTGCGATATCGCTTTCGTCGGCGGCAGTCTGGTGCCGCTGGGTGGCCATAATCTCATCGAAGCCTGTGCCATGGGCAAACCTGTGCTGACGGGCAGGCATACCTTTAATTTTTCTGAAATCACGGAGCAAGCAATCGCCTGCGGTGCAGCTTTCCGTGTCGATGGTGCGCTCAGCCTGTTCCTGCAAGCGCATGCCTTGCTGGCAGACAAAAAACAATGCCAGCGCATGGGTGAAGCAGCTTATGCCTTCTTCTTGCAGCATCAGGGAGCTACAGCACGCACCATGCAGATGCTGGAAAAATATTTATAAGCTGGTGCTATCTGCCGGGCTGACACTGTCAAGTATCTGCAAGGCTGTTTCAAAATCAAAGGTTTGCAGCGACTGCACAAATTCATCTGCCTGCGCCCCCAATACCTGGCGCATGCTGTGCTGGTGTCCCTGGAAGAAATCCAGGGCTTCGCTGTCTGAATCTTCCAGATACAGGCGCAGTTTGGCAAATAGCGCGGTGGCATCGACTACATCAGCAGCAACGCCCACCTGCTCATCAGCGACCACTACCGCCTTGGCCACCTGTTCTTGCAAAGCCTGCTTCAGCGCCTGTATCAGTTTTGCGCTGGCATCGGTAAATTTCTGTATCAAGACTTGGTTTTCTGCTGACTTTTCTATGGCCAGCTCTAGCTCGGTCGCGACTGCGGCCAGGGTGGTGGCGCCGATATTGCCGGCGGCACCGCGCATGGTGTGGGCTTCGCGTTCGGCCGTTCCGCGGTCACCCTGTTCCAGGGCACGTTTGATCTTGTCAGGCGTAGTAGCGGCGCTATCGACAAAGATTTGCAAGAGGCGCAAATACAGGTCGAGGTTTTGCCCGCAGCGGCGCAAGGCTGGGGCAACATCAACACCGGGGATGCTGAGATCATGGACTTGCTCTTCTGCCTTGGCAGCTACAGTAGCGAAGGCAGATGAAGCTGGCGTGACAGGCACATCCACCTGATAACCAGGCATGCGGCGGCCACACCAGCGACTCAGCGTCTCAAAGAAATTGTCGGGATCTATGGGTTTGGCGATATGGTCATTCATGCCGGTATCGAGGCAGCGCTGCCTTTCTTCATTCATGGCATGGGCAGTCATGGCGATGATGGGCAAGTCCAGCCACTCTGGGTAAGAACGGATGACGGTGGTGGCGGCATAGCCATCCATCTCGGGCATTTGCAAATCCATGAGTACGATGTCATAGGGATTGCCGCAATTGAGCTTGTCGATGGCAATGCGGCCATTGTCTGCTACGTCAACAATGATGCCTGCCTCGCTCATCAGCTCGGCGGCGATTTGCTGATTGATATGATTGTCTTCCACCAGCAAGACACGCAAGCCTTCAAAACGGCAGTCGGTATGCTGCTCAGTGGCGGCATTGACGGGCATGTCCATTGCTTTCGCACTGATGCGTAACATGACTTCCAACAAGCTGGACATGCCTATGGGTTTGGACAAATACGCCACTGGGGCATATGCTCTGGTTTGCAGGGTCGTTTCATCAAAATTCATGGTGGTCAGCATGAGCACTTGCGGCGCTTCGTTACCCATGCTGGCGGCAATCGCACCCATGGTGGCGGCCCCATCCATGTCTGGCATATGGGCATCAAGCAAGAGTAAATCATAAGGCTGGCCATGGACCCTGGCTTCGCTGAGCATATGCAGGGCCAGCTTGCCACTGTTGGCGACATTCACGGTCAGACCCAGTTGCTGTCCCAGTTTTTGTAAATGCTGGCGTGCCACGTCATGGTCATCGACCACCAGCAATTTGAGGTTTTGCATATGCGGCGGCAGCAGGGTTTGAGTGGCTGCGCTGGCAAAGGCAAACCAGCAATTGAAGTAGAAAGTACTGCCCACTCCGACCTGGCTTTCTACCCAGATGACACCACCCATGAGTTCCACCAGGTGCCGCGATATCGTCAACCCCAGGCCCGTGCCACCATATTTTTGGGTGGTGGAGCTATCTGCCTGGGTAAAGGCCTGGAACAGGTTATGCTGCTGCTCATCAGTCATGCCTACGCCTGTATCTTGCACACTGAATTGCAATTGCACCTTGTCGACTTCTGCCTGCACTTGCTTGACCAGGATGATGACGGAACCATGGTCAGTAAATTTGATGGCATTGTTGACCAGGTTGGTGATGATCTGCCCCAGACGCAAGGGGTCGCCACGCATGCTGGAAGGCACATGGGTGTCGATATCAAATACCAGTTCTATGTCCTTCTCTGCGACCTTGTGGCTGACGATGGTGGCGACATCGTCGATGACTTCCGCCAGTATAAAATCAGCTGATTCAATATCGAGCTTGCCAGCTTCTATCTTGGAAAAATCCAGGATGTCATTCACTACGCCAAGCAGGGAAGTACCGGCGCTATGGATTTTATCGATGTAGTCGCGCTGCTTCAGTGTCAGACGGGTTTTTTTGGCCAGGTGCGAGAGACCGATGATGGCATTCATCGGTGTGCGTATCTCATGGCTCATGTTCGCCAGGAAATAAGACTTGGCAACGGTGGCTTGCTCTGCCTGTTCCTTGGCTTCGCGCAATTCATCTTTTTGCAGATAAGTTTCGGTTTCATCTATCCAGAAACCATTCCATATCCAGTCACCATTGATGCGCTTGGGGATCACGGTTTGCGAACGCAGCCAGCGCACTTTGCCATCCACCAGCACACGCTGATGGAAGTTGCTGTAAGTACGGTTATCCACTGCCCGGTTCAGACTGGCTTCGGCAATTTCCCGGTCTTCGGCCAGGGTAGTACGCCAGCGTGCCTCTTTATCGGCCAGCAGCTCTGCCGCAGGCACACCCAGCACATTGATGACATTCTCGCTGACGTAGGCATATTCTCTTTGTCCATCTGGTCTTTCGCGGTATTGATAGACCGAGAGTGGCAAAACGTCAGTCAGATCCGTCAGACGCTTACGCTCCCTGTCGGCATCGGCGGTTCTTTGTCTGACCAGGCCTTCGAGCAAGCTTTGCTGGTCAGAAAAACGTCGCACGCGCCAACGGTAAACCAGATAAATCAAGGCCAGCAAAACCAGGCTGACGATAATACGGAACCACCATTCCATCCAGAAAGGTGGCGTGATGGTGATGAGCAGGCTGGCACCTTCATCACTCCACTCGCCATCCTTGGTCGCTGCCCTGGTCCTGAAAACATATTCGCCAGGCAGCAAATTGGTGTAATTGGCGGCACGGTGAGCACCGTCGATTTGTACCCAGTCCTGGTCAAAACCTTCCAACTGATAGGCATAGCGATAATGCAAAGGGTCAGAATAATTCAGTGCTGCAAATTCTATCGAGACCACGCTGTCTTTGTAAGACAAAGTAATGGACTTGGCATCCGAGATATTGCCATCCATCTTCACGCCCCTGGGCAATTTACCGCCGCGTACTGACTGGTTGAAAATCAGGAAGTCAGTAATCGTCGTGACTGGCTTGCTGATATTGTCACGTATGGCTTTAGGATAAAACCAGCTCATCCCCTGGAAACCACCGAAATACAGTGCGCCATCGGTATCCCGGTAACTGGCACCGACAGTATAGGTGCCATCTATCAGGCCATCGTCGGCAGAATATTTTTTCGGGGTTTTCCTGTCCTGGCCCAGCTTGTACAAGCCACCATCGGTGCTGATCCACAGATTGCCTGCATCATCTTCAGCAAAACCGGCCGTGGCATCATTGCCCAGCCCGCCGCCATAGCGGATGAAGCTGATCTTGCCATCGGCACCCTGCACCATTTGATTCAGGCCACTGGCGGTGCCTACCCAGATCACGCCAGCCTTGTCTTCATATACAGCATAGACACGGCTATGACTGAGGCTATTGGGGTTATCCGGCTCATGGCGATAATGTTCAAAACGGCCAGTGCTGCGATCGAGTTTATCCAGGCCACCAAAATTACCCACCCACAACTGATCACGGTGGTCAAACAATAAAGACACGACGCGCCCATGACTGAGGCTGTCGCTATCCCTGGAATTAGGCATATAGCGCTTGAATTTACCACCCTGCATGAGATTCAGGCCATCATCAGTGGCTACCCACAAATTACCTGCCTTGTCATAAGCCAGTGAATGAACAATGCTGGAACTGATGCTGTCAGCCTGTTTGGGATCGTTCTGAAAATGCGTGGCACGTTCGGTGGCGGGGTCAAATAAATTCAAGCCATCTTGCGTACCCACCCAGAGCTTGCCATCCGGTGCCAGCTTCACGGCCCTGATCTTGCTGTTGCTAAGGCTATCAGGCTGGTTTGCCTGGTGATGATAGGCGCGTATCTGATCTTTCACCTTGTCGAAACGGTTCAAACCATCGCCCGTGCCTATCCAGAGTATGCCATCCTTGCTGGTCACAGCAGAGACGGTATTATTGCTCAGTGTCTTGGCTTCGCCCGGCAAATGCAGCAAGCGTTCAAAGCCGCCGCTGGCCAGGTTGGTACGGCTGACGCCACCCAGCCAGGTGCCCACCCATAAAGTGCCGGAGCGGTCTTGCAGCAAGCGGGTGACGCGGTTATCCGCCAGGCTATGGCGGTCGCTGGCATGATGGCGAAATGATGAAAATTGATGGTCAGCCGGGTTCCAGCGTTTCAAGCCATCTTCAGTGCCGACCCAGATGATGCCCTCGCTGTCTTCCAGCAAGGAGTTGACAGGACCGGGGTCCAGTCCTTCCTGCTGGCCCAGCCGACGTTTTTGCGTGCGTTCTTTATTCCAGATTTCCAGACCCGCCGTCGTGGCTACCCACAGATTACCCTGCTTGTCATTGAGTATGCCTTGCACATTATTGTGGCGTGGATCGGGCCTGGCATCACTATCGAGGCGAAAATTCTCAAAAGCAGACTTGCCGCGGTACATGACGCTCAGGCCAGCATTGCTGCCCACCCATAAATTACCGTCTTTATCGAGGCAAAGTGCATTCACCTGGTCACTGGCGAGACTGCTGGAGTCCTTGTCGTCATGGCGCAAAATCTGGAAACGCCCGCTATCGGGATCAAATTGCGCCAGGCCATCACCCGTCGCCAGCCACAGGCCACCCGCACTATCATTGATAATGGCCTGGATCTGGTTACTGCCAGCACTACGGATATCAGACAAATTACGCTTATACCTGACCATGGTCTCGGTTGCCGTGTCATAACGGTGCAAGCCGCCATTGCGCGTACCTACCCAGATCCTGCCCTTGTCATCCTGATGCAAGGCCCAGACCCAGTTATCTGCCAAGCTGTCCGGACGATTGGGGTCATGACGAAAAACTACCACCTTGGAACCATCATAGCGATGCAGGCCACCCTGGGTGCCAAACCACATATAGCCCTGACGGTCTTGCAGCATGGATTGCACCGATTCATGCTGGAAACCCTGGTCCCGCCCGACTTGCTCAAAGCGCAGGCTTTGTACAGCCATTGCTGGCGGGCACAAGACCAGGACACACCACAGGCATACAAAGGCAAACAGGAACTGAGGATAAGGGTATCTCTTAGTCAAACTGTCCTGCCTCATTATCTGTCCTCTGGAATATAGGTGTTTTTGTCATGAATGTCTTGCCCAAGTATAAGTTATTCAGACATCAAGAAAGTATAGTTATCCCTGTATGGCCTGTAGATTTATTTAGTTTGTAGGAAAATCGCAAAAATGCGGCCAGAATGGCGAGTGATGGCAAGTAATGGCGTAGCGAGTTTTACAAGGGAAATAGAAAACTGACTATCTTGTTTGTCACAGTGCATATCTGGACAGCAACTTTACTGGCGAATTTTTTTTACTCAAAAATCCTGAGATGTCACATATGCATGATGCAGCCTCATATCAACTTCAGCCATTTTGCCGCAAATTCTGGTAAAACCCTGACAGCTTCCCTGAACCCAAAACCCACGATGTTTTCCCTGTAATTCCGGCTTGATTATTTTGCTATGTCTGGCACTGGATTCTGGTTTTAACTTGAAGCCGGTCAAGAAAAAATCTGGCTGAGAGGTTTATAATGCAGGCATCTGATGTCAGGATGCCTGGTACTCCAGTGCCCGATTTTTCAATTGAGCAATATTTTTTTTGATTGAAATAATGCCATCCTGTTTCCCCGAATGTATAGCCCATGAGCTTTAGCCTGCCAGCACTTTCTTATTGAGATCATGATGCTGAAATGATTGATATCGCTGATACCGCTGTCGGGCTTTTGGAATTAACTCTGCAACAAGTAACAAAGAAAAACTTCTTCATATGAACGCAAACGAAAAAATTTTAGGATTGACGGAAATGTCTCCTCAGGAAATCTCCCTCGATGTCTTGCTGGAAAAATATGCCAAAGGCGATGAAGTCACGATACAAGATGTGCAGGCTCGCGTTGCCAAGGCACTCGCCAGCGTAGAACAGCCAGACTTCCAGGCCTACTACGAAGAAAAATTTTTGTGGGCGCAAAAGAATGGTTTCGTGCCAGCAGGCCGCATCAATTCTGCTGCTGGTATGGATTTGCACGCCACGCTTATCAATTGCTTCGTACAACCAGTAGGTGACTCTGTTTCCAGCGCCACCGATGGCAAGCCCGGCATTTATACAGCACTGGCAGATGCCGCAGAAACCATGCGCCGCGGTGGCGGTGTCGGTTATGATTTTTCTACCATACGTCCCAAGGACGCCCTGGTGCGCGGTACCCGTTCACGCGCTTCCGGCCCCGTGTCTTTCATGCAAGTCTTCAATGCGTCCTGCTCGACAGTAGAATCTGCCGGCGCGCGTCGTGGTGCGCAGATGGGTGTCTTGCGTGGCGACCATCCTGATATCCTCGAATTCATACGCTCCAAAGACCAGGGTGGCTTGACCAACTTCAATATCTCCATCGGTGTTACCGATGAATTCATGGAAGCAGTCGCCAAAGATACAGACTTCTGTCTCGTGCACAAAGCTGAACCTGGCGAAGACAAAAAAGAAGCCGGTGCCTATCAGCGTGAAGATGGCCTGTGGGTCTATGAAACCGTGCGTGCGCGTGACTTGTGGGATGAGGTCATGAAATCGACCTACGACCATGCAGAACCAGGCATCCTGTTTTTGTCACGCATGAATGCAGAGAATAATCTCTACTATTGCGAAAAAATCGAAGCCACCAATCCATGTGCAGAACAACCGCTGCCTGATTATGGCTGCTGCTGCCTGGGTTCCATCAACCTGACGCGCTTCATCAAAGGAGCATTCACCGATGCTGCCGAGTTTGATTTCACAGCATTTGAAGCCGTAGTGACTGTAGCGACCCGCATGCTCGACAATGTGCTGGATGCCACTGCCTGGCCCTTGCCTCAGCAAAAAGCCGAAGCCATGTCCAAGCGCCGCGTCGGCCTGGGCTTCCTTGGCCTGGGCAGCAGCCTGGTCATGCTGGGCCAGCGTTATGATTCCGATGCCGGTCGTGCATTCGCACAAAAAGTATCAGAAGTCATGCGCGATGCCGCCTACCTGGCATCGGCAGAACTGGCGAAAGAAAAAGGCCAGTTCCCCTTGTTTGACAGCACAAAATACCTGTCCGGCACTTTCGCCAAACGCCTGCCTAAAAATGTACGCAATGCGATTTCCAAACACGGTTTGCGCAATTCGCACCTGCTGTCCATCGCTCCTACAGGCACCATCACCCTGGCCTTTGCTGACAATGCTTCCAACGGCATTGAACCGGCTTTCTCCTGGGTGTACAACCGCAAGAAACGCATGGCCGTGGGCGATGCAAAAATCTATGAAGTGGCTGACCATGCATGGCGCTTGTACCGCCATCTGGGCAATGATGTCTCCGATGACAGCAAGTTGCCCAGGCAGTTTGTCACAGCCCTCAATATGTCGGCCAGCGACCACATGAAAATGTTGCAGGTCGTGCAGCCTTACATCGATTCTGCGATTTCCAAAACCGTCAACGTACCGGCAGATTATCCTTACGAAGATTTCCAGAACCTGTACATGGATGCCTGGCGTGCTGGCCTCAAAGGTCTGGCAACCTATCGCCCGAATAATATCCTCGGCAGCGTCCTGTCTGTCTCTACTGAAGCAGCGCCAGAAGTCAAACAAATACCTGACGACGACCTGCTGCGCAAGCAATTCGATGGCCGCCCATTTGGTGACCTCGAATCTGTCACCTCCAAAGTGCAGTACATGACGTATGAGGGCAAGAAAACGGTCTACCTGACAGTCAGCTTCATCCACATAGATGGCACGGTCGGTGGCGAGCGCGTGACTATCGAGCGCCCGTTTGAATTCTTCATGCCTGCCGGTCAAAAGAACGATGGCCAGCAATGGATATCAGCCAGCATGCGTTTGCTGTCGATGGCAGCACGCTCTGGTGGTTCCATCGCCAAGGCATTGGCAGATATGCGTGAAGTGGTGTGGGACAAGGGTACGGTACGCTGCGGCATGATCACCAAGGACGATGGTTCACAGGCTCCACTGTTCCATGAATCTGAAGTCGCTGCTATCGGTTACTCATTGCAACGCATACTGATGAAACGCGGTTTCCTTGACGCTGCAGGCAACCAGATCCCTATCACCGTACTGGCAGAAAAGTTCAAGCAAAGAAGCCATCACTACGGCATGGATGACCTGGCCTATGAAGGTGAAAATGCAGCTCCGATCAGCTACATCCCTACCGGCAAAAAATGCCCGGATTGCGGCGCCCACGCCCTGCAAAAAATAGATGGCTGCAGCCGCTGCGTTTCTTGCGGCTACGTAGGCGCTTGCGGTTAAACACAACGGCCTGCCTGGTGCAGGCCTGTGTGGAAATTTGCAATCCTGCCTCACAAACTGCTATTTCAGGCAAGATCAATTGTTGATGTGGGTAGCACGAGATGAACTTTTTCTTTGATTTTTCTCGTTACTACCCCCATTGAGCCATTGAGACATTGAGCAGGTAAGTGCAGCAGTTGACACTACAAAAATATTGAGCATGCGCTCAAGAATCTGCGGATAATCTGCGACAGACATTGCACTGTAAAAGAGCCCCGTCTAGCCAGGCTGACCGTCAGCGCGCGCTTTAAGATACATGGGTAGCATCATGGCTATCCAGCATGCCAGCAAGACCAACCAGGACGTTGCAGAAGCGGTGATGAGTATGTCCAGTGACAGCAGGCTGGCCAGGATGCGCAGCAAGGCCGCAAGGTGCAATCCCAGGTAAATACACCATAAGAAATTCGATGCCTGCAAAGGTCGGCCACTGTGACCATAAGAGACCCGACTGACAAAACCAACCAGCATGGTTCCCATGAACCCCAGCGCCAGAGCGTGTATGGATGCTGATCCCGTTGCCATGCCAAGCGCAGCAGCAGCCTGCAGCGCAAAGACAATGGCTAGCCAGGCAAAAGAGAGATGCAACATGGCCAGCAGGCGATTTTCCATACTGCGTAACAGCCCCCAACGCCAGGATGTATAGATGAAACTCAGGCTCATGAGCGTTGCCGTGATCGCTTCTGGCAAGCGCCATTGCATACAGCCGCTTAGGACCAGCAGTAAGCATCCACTCAACCAGCTGGCGAGCAACCAGTAGGGACGCCAGACAACATAGGGCTTGAGAACATTGCCACTGAAAAATGGCAGCATGCGGTGACACACCGTCAAAAACACCGGGAGTAAAAACCCGAAAAAAGCAAATTGCCGGGCAATGATCCATGCAACATTCCAGCCACCACTCCACATCAGGGTCGCTGCCAGAGCACAGGTGCCACCGCACATCGCCAGGAAGATAGCGATCGCGTGTTTTTTATCTGCTACTGTGCTGCGCCATATCAGGTGCCCCCAACGCCAGGTGACAGCCAGCCAGGCACTTAGCATCAAGGCAAAACCTGAACTACGCAAAGCGGGCAAGCCCAGGCTGGCAGCCAACATGGCTAACAGCAAACCACAAAAATAGGTCCCACCATGCAGCAAGAAATAGTCATCCTCTGCGCTGACAGACAACCATTTTGGTCCAGCTGTAAAGGTAAAACCCAAAATGAATAAAGGGAAAACACCGAGTGGCATCAGCAAGGCATGCAAAGGCACAGCCATGGTCTGCGGGTGGCGCAATTGCAGGTACCACCAGAAAAACAGGATAAGGACGGACACCGCGCCGAGAAAAAAATACAGCCTGTGAGGGGCAGTTGCAAGACGTTTCATGATTATCGATCCGGTAGGCAAGCGGGACTTAAAAGCAAACGGAAAAATTAAGGTTCGCCATCATTCTTGTGGCTCTATGGTGCACAATGGCTGCAATGCATATTCAACCAGCTGCCAGATCCGCTGCATCTCATCTGCCGTTGCGTCAGTATGGAAAAGCTTGCGTGCACCTTGTTGATTGAGCACCAGATGAACATCAGGAACAACATCAGCGCGTCGCAGGCAGGCCTTGGCGCAGGCCAGCGCACAACCATCCAGGGCAAGTATGGGCCTGCCAGATTGTGCCAGCCTGACCAGGCTGGCCACACCTCCACCGACACCGCTGACACAGGACATTTCTGCCTTCTGCTCCCGGTCTAGTCTGACTGCACAGTCATTGGCAAGTTGCGCGACGCTGGAGCATCCAGAACATGCATAGACTAGCGGGAGTTGATCTGTTTTCATCACATAGCCTCACCTGTCTGCATGAATCGACGGGCAAACTGATTTAGCCAGGCTGGTCGTTCACTGGCATCTATCCAGTATTTGACGGCAATACCAAGTTCGGTGTTGCCCTCTATTTTTAAGCGGCGGCGGAAGAATAGTGTATCGGCATCTTCCTGACCAGTTGTCAGTTTTAAAAAATCCACCGCACTTGCTGAAAGACTGACATCAGGCATGGGTAAAGATGACAGAGACTTGAATTTACCCTGGTCACAATAAAAACAAAGTGCCAGTCCCAGGTCCTCTACCTTGATACAAAAGCTCTTGCCATACAAACTGTCCGGTGCTATCAGCAGTGCACGTCGTCTGGCCAATTCCAGTATCAGCATCAAAGGGGCATTTGCCAGTGGTGCTGGTAAATGACTGCCCAGGGTTTGCAGGCTTTTAGGAAAACGAAAATTACTCAAATCCATTTTATCCATCCTTGTCAGCTTGACTGCTCGCCAGCCAGCCATTGCATGCCGGGTTTGCCCGTCCAATAGCCATTGCTGCGCTGGGCATGTGGTGGTAGCAGGGTTTCACTGAGCCTGGCACAGCTTATTGTTTTCCTGGCACGGTCAAACGCAGCGATCACTTCTGCCATGCCTGTTGCCTGAGGTTGCAGACGTAAAATATCTACCTGCATAGCGGTCAGTTCTGGCAATTGTGCACCCAGGTCCAGGCAGTTGGCACTCTGGGTTTGTATGCCATTGATAGTCAAAAAGTCCTTGCCGTCGCGGGTCGCCAACGGTAAACCGTCGGGATATTGTTCGCAGCGAAATTCACAACTATCCTTGCGCAAACGGTGATGGCGTGCAGTGAAGCAGCGCGATGAAAAAGCGAGTGCCAAACGTCCCCAGACTTGTACTTCAGTCTGCATCAGTTCACCTCGCTGAAGCTGCAAGCTCGCCAGATCATCACGCCCCATCTCTATCGGTGGCAAAAAACGCCTGGCACCCAGGCTGGCTAGCCATGACAGCGTGTCCGCATGGTAGATGTTCAAATGTGGGCCTGCGACAAAGGCCTTCCCCTGCATGGCACGCACGGCGCTGAAATCATTGGCCTCGACCAGAAAATCCTCGGCACAGGCGCGCTCTATCATCCTGTGCATATTGCGCCGGTCGGCTTCGCTGTCTATCAGGGTCAGGCTGGACAAGACCACTTGCTTGCCAGCAGCACGCAATTCTTTGCCCAGTGCCAGCCAGTCATCCAGTTTCATCAGATGACGGCGTGAACAAACCACTTCGCCCAGGTAAACAATGTCGACTGGCCATTGCATGGCATCGACATAGAAACTCAGGGTCTCCTGTTTTGACCAGTAATAAGCCAGCGGTGCAAGTGAGAGCATAGGTGTGGTTGATGATAGACAGGCAGACATATTCATTTCCATGGACGTTCAAACGCCCCTTGTGTCACCTGTGCACCTTCGGCATGGCGGGCCAGGCTGGCTTGCCAGTCTGTGCGTGGTGTATAGCGCTCAGGGTCGCGTTGCGCTGCATCCAGCGCAGCACGCAAGGTAGCCACGACCTGGCTGACGTAATTGGGGCTGCGCTGGCGACCTTCTATCTTGATGGCAGCAACGCCCATATTGATAAGCTTGGGCAACAAGCCTATGGCATTCAGGCTGGTTGGCTCTTCCAGTGCATAATCAATTTCACCTTCTACTTCAAAACGTCCTTTGCACAAGGTCGGATAACCGGCGGCTTCGCCTGGCGCATAGCGGTCTATCAGGGTTCCACCAAGTCGGGCATACATGGTCTGATCTTTTTCTTGCCAGCTCACTGCATGGGCTGGCGAGCAAACCCCTTTGTTATTCGGTGAATCACCAGTGACATAGCTGGACAAAAGACAGCGGCCTTCTGCCATGACACACAGACTGCCAAAGCCAAAGACTTCAATTTCCACGCTGGTCTGGCGTATGATTTTTTCAATTTCTGACAGTGTCAGGACGCGTGGCAAGACTGCGCGCTGTATCCCAAATTGCTCCCGCATGAGCTCTATCGCATCCAGCGTGCTGGCGGAACCTTGCACCGATAAATGCAGGCGCAAGCCGGGATGGCGGTCTCGGGCATAGGCCATCAGGCCAGGGTCGGCCAGGATGACGGCGTCTGCCCCCATTTGCACAGCAGTGTCAAGCGCTGCCCGCCATTCTCCAACGGCGCGCGCCTGCGGGTAGGTATTGATGGCAAAAAGAATTTTCCGGCCCCGGGCATGAGCATAGGATACGCCTTGTCGTATGTCGTGGTCGCAAAAATTAAGGCCGCCAAAATTGCGCGCATTGGTAGCATTGCGCAGACCAAGATATACCGCATTCGCCCCTTTATCTACCGCTGCCTTCAAGGCAAGCAGACTACCGGCAGGAGCCACCAGATCTATAGGTTTCATACCTTAGATGGTAATGAAAATTATTCGCATGGTCATTGTCCTGGGTCAATAAAACACCATCCCAGTCTGCCTTAAGCCAAAGCAGGAATTTGTCGCTGATAAGACTTGAGTGCTTCTTCAGATGCGATATGTATGCTGGCGCCACATACCTTGATCAAATGCTCATCCATTAATTGATGCAAGACTCGTGACAAAGTTTCTGGCGACAAATTCAGCAGTGAAGCAACCAGGTGTTTTTTGAGTTCAAGTCGGACATCATTGCTGCGCTGGGAGGCAGATAGCTGCAACAAATAATCTATGACTCTCTGTGTGGCATTTTGCAAGGAATAACGCTCTACATTGCGAATAAAGCCTAACAAGCGATAGGACAAGCCTGCCAGCATTTGCCGCGAAATTAGCGGTGAACGGTCCAGTAATTGCAGCAGGGCATGACGAGGGATTTTCAGCAACAGCGTATTTTCCAGGGCTTCTGCATAAAAGGGATAGGGTTCATCCAGGAACATCATGGCTTCGCCCAGGCTTTGTCCCCCGCGTATCAGCTCCAGGACTTTATCATTGCCTTGTGATGAAGGAAGGCTTAGCTTGACGAGGCCAAAAACCACAATGTAAGTGGCTTCTGCCATATCGCCTTTGCGAAACAGCATCTCCCCTTTATTCAACTCCAGCTTGGCGACTTCTTTTTGCAATTCCCTGACATCATCCGGCGAAATATGGCGGAACAAGGCATGATTTTGCAGCAAACCCAATAAATTTATTTTTGTCATCACAGATCTCCGGCCAACTGATATAAATCAAGTGTAGAAGTCACAGGCTGATATGCCTATACGTCGGGAGGACTAGGTCGCTGCTGCAAAGGGATTAAGTTGAATGAAAAATTAATTCTTATCCATGCCATGTTCGACTGCATACACGGCAATTTGCACGCGGCTGGTCAGGTTCAGTTTTTTCAGGATATTTTGCACATGGATCTTGACGGTGCTTTCTGCAACATCGAGATTACGGGCAATTTCCTTATTGCTTTCACCTCGTGCCAGACAAACCATGGTTTCGCGCTCCCTGGGTGTCAGTTTTTCTTTCTTTTGGATATTGCTCTGATTCATGCCAGAGCGAAATTGCATGACCAGCTTGGCTGTCATGGATTCAGCAATCACCGGTTCACCCGCAGCAGCGCGTTTTATCGCCTGTGTCAGGTAATCTGCCTCTATGTTTTTCAATAGATAACCACGCGCGCCATTTTTCAATGCGGTCGTTAAATCTTCTGCCTCTTCAGAAACGGTCAGCATGAGAACAGCCGTGTCGGGCAGATCTTCAACGATGAGTTGCATGGCTTCCAAACCAGACAAGCCTGGCATATTCAAATCCATCAATACGACATCGGGACGTAGCTGCTTGGCCCGCTTGACACCATCGAGACCATCCACGGCTTCGCCCACTACTTCGAATTCTGGATTACGCTGTAGCAGCAAACGTATGCCACTGCGAAAAAGCGTGTGGTCATCCACCAGTAAAATCTTGATTGGCATTAATATCCCGTGTTTTCTGAATTTTATAAAAGGAGCTTATGCTACCAGACGCTCTTGCCGTAATAGCTCCAGCTCGATTGTCGTGCCTTCGCCAGGCTGGCTCTTGATATCAAATTTGGCAGCCAGTCTTTCAGCCCTTTCCTGCATGATACGCAAGCCTACATGAGCCTCGCCTTTTTCGTGGACTTTGTCCATATTGAATCCTTCGCCATCATCTGCCACGATCAGTGAGAAATCCCGTTCATTTTGAACCTTGACCCTGACCTCGCTGGCCTGTGCATGTTTGCGCACATTCGATAAAGCCTCTTGTAAAATGAATAGCACTTGCAATTGCTGTTCAGGAGCCAGGGGCGCACCATTGCCGACAAATTCTATCTCACCATGAACACCCGTCTGGCGTTGAAACTTGCTGACGACATTGCGCATCTCTGACTCCAGATTACTGTCTTGCAAACGGGTGCGAAAATTAAGCAATAGCTCGCGCACGTCTTCATAGCTTTCTTGTACACCTGCGCGCAGCAAGGGAGCAATATCCTTGATTTCTTCCATATCATTGCGGCCTAGTGAATCTTCCAGCATCTGCACTTGCAGGTTCAGGAAATTCAAGCCTTGCGCTATGCTGTCATGCAAGCCCTGAGCCAGCAGATTGCGTTCATTCGACACGGCAAATTCTTTTTCCCTGGCGATCAGGCGCTGGTTTTCGATGGCCACGCCCAAGTTTTTTCCCAGGGTTTCCAACAGCCGTCGCTCTTCACTGGTGATATTGCGCTCTCTCGAAAAATGCAATGAGAAGCTGCCGATGACCTGTTCACGCGCCAGTATCTGGAACACTGCCAGCGAGAAAAATCCCTCTTCCTGGCAGCGGTAACGGCGCTGCTGGTCCATCTTGCGGAAGTCACGGACAATAATGATACCCTGATGGGTAGCCGCACCGCACAGACAGTCATCGGTCTTGATGCAATGCTCCTCTTCTATCATTTGTTCCGAGATACCTTCATGCACAGTGATATGCAGGTTATCGCTAAGACTGTCGAGTATGCGCACCGTACCGCCGTCGGCTTCTATTCTTTGCATGATCCTGTGCAGAAAGCCACGACATAATTCTTCTATTGCATGCGGCCCGGCCAGGAAACCGGCAATTTCATACAGGGTACTGATCTCATGGTTCTGGTCTTGCAACCTGGCAGTTTTTTCCGCGACGCGGTCTTCCAGAGTACGGTGCACACTTTGTACATGATCTGCCATCTGATTAAATGCCTGCGCCAGGACGCCGAACTCATCCTCAGTCTCTATGGACAGGCGTACACTCAAGTCATCCTTGGACATGCGTGCGATACCCGTCTGCATGCGGCTTACCGGGCCGACTATCCACAGGTATAGCAAGTACAACAATGCGATACTGGCGGCCAGCGACAAAAAAATCAGTGCAGTCTGGCACAAACGCAACCAGGTGGTTTTTTCTGTCAGTTCGATTTCAACCAGAGAAACCAGCTTATTGATGCTATCGACAAAAACCGGTAGTTCTTTGGTGTACAGTGCCAATGCTGCCTGCCTGGACTGCGGATTTTTCTCTGCCAATACCGTTCTGGCATAAACTTGCATATGTTGCTGCCATTCATTTTGCACCAGGAGCATTTGCTCTCGAATGGGTTTGGAAGCAGGCAAGAACAAAGGGCGTTTTGCATCGCCAGCCTGCAAATCCGTCAAAGTCCGATTAAAGTCGTCCAGCTCCTGCTCTATGCTGGGCGTCGCTTGGGCATGCTCAAGTTGCATGACCAGACGGTAAGAGCGCATGCGCAGACTTCCTGCTTCATTGATCGCCGCTCCCCCCCCTTCCAATTGCCAGGACAACAACAAGGTGTAGCCAACTGCCGCCAGGGTCAGGGTCAGGCCTATCAGTGTCGTCAGCAATATTCTGAAAGTCAGACGCTTGCCCACTGGCAAATTATTGGGAGGACCTGATATAGGATTCATGATGATGGCTTTACCTGGAAGTTGTCAGAGATAGTATAGGCGCATTGCGAAGCATTTTTACGGTTCACTATAAGAGACTTCCGATATAACGGCCTTGCCAGCAATGTTGAGCGGGCATACCATGGGTAAGAAAGTGTCTGACCGCTCTGAATAGGCCAGCAAGGCACCATTGCCCATATCAAAATACCAGCCGTGCAAAGCAATTTCTCCTTTGGCTTCGCGCTCGGATATCCAGGGAAAACTACGCAGATTATTGAGTGAGTTGATAATGGCTCCCAGTTCACAGGCGCGTATCTGCTCCGATTCCGGGCAATTCGCCAGTTGTTGCAGCACTTGCTGCTTGACCGGTTCCACTATCTTCATCCAGCGGCCTATGAAGTCTATCTTGCGGCTAGGCTGGTAACCTTGCATCAGCGCCCTGATGCCTCCACATTTTTCATGGCCCATGACGATGATACGTTTTACATTCAGGGCCTCGACGGCAAACTGTATGGCGGCACTCACGCCATGCTGCTGTGCAGATTCATTGCAGGGTGGCACCAGGTTGGCGACATTGCGGACGACGAAAATATCGCCAGGGTCGCAATCGAGCAGCAAGGCGGGATCTACCCTGGAATCGCAACAACCTATCAGCAAGGTCGTAGGATTCTGGCCGTGATTCAGTTTTTCAAACAACTTGTCTTCGCCTGCGAAATATTTGCTTTGAAAACGCTGGAATCCTTCTATAAATTGCTGAATATTTCTGACTTCCATCCTTTACTCCATCCACTATTCCAATATGCAACTAGCCGCCTGTTTGCGACATGAAACGGATGATTTTATGCGGTTGCTCCTTGAATTCATGGCGCTCAGGCTTTAATTCTATCGCTAATCGGATTGCAGCTTCCAGTTCCTGGTCGCTGATACCGGCACGCAGCAAGGGCCGCAGCTCAAATTTTTCTTCCTGGCCCAGGCACATGTATAAGGTACCGTCTACCGACAAACGCACCCGGTTGCAAGTGGCACAGAAATGCTGGCTGATGGGGGAAATAAAGCCTATCGTGCCCTTGCTGTCGGCTGTGGTCCAGTAACGGGCAGGGCCACCGCCCAATTCTGCTGCAGCGGGGATCAAATTGAATTTGCTAACCAATTGATCACGTACCGGGCCTATATCCATGTACTGGCTATTGCGACCAGTATCTCCCATGGGCATGGCTTCGATCAGGCGCAAGATAAAACCTTCTTCAAAACAGAATTGCGCCATGCGCATGATTTCATGATCGTTGATACCACGCATGACCACCATGTTGAGCTTGATGGGGTCGAACCCTGCTCGCTTGCCAGCTTGCAGCCCAGCCATGATGCTGACGAAACTATCGCGCCCTGTAATTTTTTCTGTACAGGCCCGGTCCAGACTATCCAGACTGACATTGATGCGGCGCACACCAGCATCATGCAAGACCTGGGCATGTTTGTGTAACTGCGTTGCATTGGTGGAGAGCGAGATGTCTTGCAATCCAGGCAAGCCGGATAATTGTGTGACCAGTTGCGGCAAGCCACGACGCAGCAGCGGCTCACCTCCAGTCAGGCGCACACGCCCTACTCCCATGCGGGAAAATGCCGCGACAACCCGGGTAATTTCATCAAAGCGCAGCCAGTTCTCTGGTTCTTCAAAACCAGAAAAACCCTTGGGCATGCAATAACTGCAACGCAGATCACAACGATCTGTAACTGACAGTCGCAAGTAACTGACCCGGCGGCCAAAGCGGTCCGTCAGTGCAGATGAAGTGGGTGCAGGAGTTTCCATACCTGCATTGTGGACCGAGGCAGGCAACAGCACAATTCGCCGCCAAGCTAAAGGGAGATAGTTCTTTCGACGTAGTCGACTGCTTCAGTTAGCTTTGAATATCGCCTGCAATTCATGCCTGTAACGCATCAAACACATGATCAGCAGACCGCCCAGATAAGCCTGCGATAGCGAAAAGGCAATGCCCGCAATCGGCGCAAACCAGATGGGTGCCAGTGGCAATAACAGCAGAAAACCAAACGCCAGTAGCACCAAACGTGCTTGCCATAACAGGCGTTGTGGCGGTAGTACTGCCTGCATGGTGGGTACCCGTTGCCCCATCGGTGTCTGTCTGCGCAAATGCAGAAATATCAGAAACGGGATGATCTTGCCCAGCATCGCATTGACCGGCAATACCGCACCACCGACCAGTATCAGCACAGCTACCCACCAGGGCAGTGCCTGTGAGATAAAGTCAGGCAAGACAAGCCCGCCAACATGTTTTAGCAGGGGTGGCAGCGCAGCCATTAATGCCGCGCACATATAGCTGGTAGTACATACCAGCCATAGACCCCAGGCCGGATCAAAGCGGCGTTTGGCACGCCAGATAGCCACGAAGGCAATTGACGCCAACAGCACAATCACCAGGCAAGCGAAGAACAAAGCAAACTGCTGCAACGCTGGCCAGAATGCCAATAACAAAGGCAACCACAGCGCACCTGGCAAAGCCTTTTGCCAGTACGCTGACGGGCGTTTGGTTTGCCAGAACATGGGTACCGTTGTTGATGCAACACCAACTACCAGCGTCGCTATCCAGCCAGTCAATCCCCACGCCACATGCAAGTCCAGCAAGTACATGATATCAAGCTGCCACCAGCCGGCGAAATTGCCCGCCAGGCTAATACCCAGGGCTACGACCAGAAAAAATGCCAATACCACCCACCGCAAGCTGCGTGTAGTAGTGTCGACGACCGCAATCTTGCACGCTGCTATCAGCAAAGCCAGCGTGACTGCACCGTACAGCAATGATGCCAACGCACCAGCGACAATAAATCCTGCGGTGCTACCTTGCAAAAAACCCAGACTAAGGCCAGTCGCAATCAAGGCGGAACCAAGCGCCACAAAAGGCGCTATCTTGCGTGCGCCCGGCACGGCCTGACCAGCCACCACAGGCATTAATTGAAACAGCGCACCTATCATGATGGGTGCCAGCATCCCCAGCACCAGGCAGTGAGTAAGCGCCAAAGTCAAAGGTGCAAACCGGTACGGCAAACCCTGTTGCGGGCCAACTGCCAGCAGTAGGCCTGTCAATACTCCCATCCAGGGCGCAGGTAACAGACAGCCAAAGATAGTAGCAGGCGAAGGCGACAGCTCGTAGTTAAGAACTTTCAAACTAGCCATAGACGTGCATCAGGTTCTTGAACTCACCGGATAAACGGAGAAAATAGAGTTGCCAGCCCCATTCTTAAGCGCAAGAACAGGCACCGCAACATGTGCTCCCTATGCCCAAAACTGCTTCAAGGTCGGGGATACTGCCACCACACATGGGATACAGGATATTCTCTTCCTTGATATTATGTTGCTGTATCAGCACGTTCAGTGTATCGAGCACAGCCAGTGCCTGGTCTGCTTGTCCAGCTTCAATTGCAGCATTTGCTTCATCGCGCAAACTGCGAATTTCCACATGTTCAGCACGCATGACCACCGTAGGTCCGTGCAGCATGCCAGTTGCTTTTTCCAGAGCGGGAAAAAGCTTGTCTTCTTCCAAGGTAAAATGACTATCCAGTTGCGCACTGAATAAACGAAAATTCCGCTCGGCAGCCGCCATATTCCCCTTACGTAAAGCGGCTTCACAGCGATTCAACTGTTCATCACATTCGGTATGCTGAACCACGAGTTTTTTCATTGCTTGTGACATGATTTTACTTCCTTGCTTATTGAACTAATGGAGTATCTGCACCCTGTATATCAATGCCAGAAATCCTTGCGCGTCCCACCAGCAATTGCAAATACTGGCGCAAGGCATGATCGTGGCTGGCCTGGTGCATGGCCTGTGCGATATTGCCTTCTATGTCTTCAAAAGGCAGCAAGTTACCATCCAGCTTACGTCCCACCATTATGATGTGCAGGCCGAAGCGGGTTTCTACCAGTTTGGGAATAACGCGCCCAGGCTCTGCTGCAAATACGGCTTGCTCAAACTCTGGCACTGTCGCACCGCGTGTTATTTGTCCCAGACTGCCACCGACTTCACTGGACGGGCAATTTGAATTTGCTTTCGCACATTCTGCAAACAAGGCCGGATCTTCCAGCACATCTGCCAGCACTACAGAAGCATGCTTACGCAAAGCATCCAGATCAACGCCCGGCGTCACTTGAAACAAGATGTGGCTGGCTTCGGCCAGTTCACCGACCTTGAAGCGGTCTGGATAGGCCTGGTACTGACGCAGACATTCATCGCGCCCCGGCGTCGGCACCTTGACTTCCTGCCTTAGCAAGGCATCGACCATGGCATCTTCGTCTTCATGCTGCAAGCCCAGATGTTGCGCCTCATCCAGCAAGACACGGCGCAGCACCAAGGCCGTCATGGCGCTTTTCATCGCATCTGCGGCATCCTGATGCGCAGGTAATTCCTGTTCCATATCAGCGTCTGTCAGTTCGTAATCATTGACTATGACGGGCATCTTGTTCTCCTTTTTTAAATCATGAATGATTAGCGTGGTCTGACCAACTGCCAGGCGCGGCTGATATAAGTTACTGAAGCAAATCCACTCCAGACATGCACCAGTCGGGTGAAAGGAAAGATCACGAACAGGCTCAGACCCATGAATAAATGCAGCTTGAACAGCAAAGGTGCAGCAACGATGAATTCTGCAGCATCGCCCTTGAAAGTGATGATGTGCTGCGCCCAGGTCATCAGCAAGACCATCATGTGGCCATCGCTATGATGCGCGGATTCAAATATCGTCGATAAGCCCAGGCCCAGTGTGACGAAGATCCATAACAGCAAGACCTTGTCGCCCGCCTTGGTGACTGCAGAGATACGTGCATCGGTAAACCTGCGATGCAACAGAATCAGCAAGCCCAACATGCACAGGCTGCCAAAGATGCCACCGGCAAGCATGGCGATCATTTGCTTGAAACTGTGACTGATACCCACCGTGTCCCAGACGATGACAGGGGTCAGCAAACCCACCAGGTGACCAAAGAACAGACCCAGTATCCCTACGTGGAACAGGATATTGCCTAGCCGCAGATTACCGGCATGCAGCATCTGTGAAGAATCACTCTTCCAGGTATATTGCTCACGTTCAAAACGCGCGAGGCTGCCGAACAGGAAAATCGCCAATGCGATATAGGGATAAATCCCGTAAATGAATTGGTGCAGATAAGTCATGATGGTCTCCCTGTTGATTGGGCGGTAGCAGCACCGTGCCCGGGCTGTCTGGGATAAAAATTGAGGGGATGCGTACCCGACAGATTGGGTTTGAGCAGTGGTTCTACACCGTCGGCACCAGGGCCAAAGGTTTCCATTGCATCGTCCATGTCACGCACTGGCGGCTCCCCCTGTTCATGCGGTACGACATCGGTCAGGGTTGTCAGCAACAAAAACAAATTGGCGTAGGGGCTGTCCTTGCGTTGCAGGCGCATACCTATCGCTGCCAGTACATGGATGGCTTCCCCGAGCAATTTTTCAGACGTGGCTTCATCCATGAGGCTCAGGAATTCCAGGAACAGCGGAACATAGTCAGGCAATTCACTGGCTTCCGGCTCAAAGCCATGAATACGGTATTCTTCGAGCAAATCGACCATGGCTTGCCCACGGTCCCGGCTTTCGCCATGGATGTGTTCAAACAGGTGCAGTGATAAAGAATGTGTGCGGTCAAACGTCGCTACATAGTTTTCTTGCAGAGCGATCAGGCTGTCAGAACGCAGATAGTCCAGGGTGGCTTGCAAGGCATCGAGAAACACAGGCTCGTCTTGCAGTGCCTGCTCAATCTCAGGCAGGGCGGCGATCAGATCAGCTTGTGGATAGCTCATCAGTGCCGACAGGATGCGATAAATTTGCATACGATTTCCTTTATGGTGTCTTTATTGTTTTTACAGGTGCGCATAACACGCGCACCTGTTGTTACTCAACAGTCGATATTTTCTTGCGTGACTTGGGCATATCGACAAAGATCACACTGCCCTGTGGTTTCTTGCCAAACAGGGCACCGTCCGAGGTGCCGCCTGAGCAACCATTGCCAAAAGTGAAACCGCAACTGCCTTTTTCATTGAAGCTGTCTTCCACCATTTCCTTGTGTGAAGAAGGGATCACAAAGCGGTCTTCGTAATTGGCTATCGCCAGCGTCTGGTACATGTCTTCGACTTGTGCCGCACTCAGGCCAACCTGTTTCAAGACGGCGTGATCAAGCTCGCCATACACGGTTTCAGAACGCTTGTAGGCACGCATGGCCAGCATACGTTCGAGTGCGCTGGTTACCGGTTCTTCCTTGCCTGCGGTCAGCAGGTTAGCCAGGTAACGCACAGGGATACGCAAAGATTTGACGTCAGGAATAATCCCATTCATGCCCATGTGACCTGCCTCTGCTGCCTTTTGTATCGGTGACAGCGGTGGTACATACCAGACCATGGGCAGGGTGCGGTATTCAGGATGCAAGGGGAAGGCTATCTTCCACTCCATCGCCATTTTATAAACAGGCGACTTTTGTGCAGACTGTATCCAGCTCTCAGGTATGCCATGCTTGCGCGCTTCGGCGATCACTGCCGGATCATGAGGGTCGAGGAAGCAACCTAACTGCGCTTCATACAAATCCTTTTCATCCGGCACCGAGGCTGCTGCTTCTATCTTGTCGGCGTCATACAGCAAGACACCGAGATAACGGATACGGCCTACACAAGTTTCCGAGCAAACGGTAGGCTGGCCAGCCTCTATACGTGGATAGCAGAAAGTGCATTTCTCAGCCTTGCCCGAACTCCAGTTGTAATAAATCTTTTTGTAGGGGCAACCAGAAATACACATGCGCCAGCCACGGCATTTATCCTGGTCGACCAGCACGATGCCATCGTCTTCACGCTTGTATATCGAGCCAGAAGGACAGGATGCGACGCAGGCCGGGTTAAGGCAATGTTCACACAGGCGTGGCAGATACATCATGAAGGTGGATTCAAAGGTGCTGTACATCTCTTTTTGCACACCTTCAAACAAGGCATCCTTGCTGCGCGCGCTGAACTCGCCGCCCAGATCATCTTCCCAGTTCGGGCCCCAGACTATCTTGTCCATCTTTTTGCCAGTCAGCACGGATATGGGGCGTGCTGTCGGTGGCGTCTGCATCAGCGGTGCATTTTTCAGGTGCTCATAATCAAAGGTGAATGGCTCGTAATAATCATCAATCGCAGGCAGGTTAGGATTGGCGAAGATATTGGCGAGTATGCGCAGCTTGCCTCCCTGTCTGGGTTCCAGCTTGCCAGCTTCATTGCGGTGCCAGCCACCTTTCCATTTCTGCTGGTTTTCCCATTCTTTCGGATAGCCTATGCCAGGCTTGGTTTCCACGTTATTGAACCAGGCATACTCAACACCATCACGACTGGTCCAGACGTTCTTGCAAGTGACCGAGCAGGTATGGCAGCCTATGCATTTATCCAGGTTCAGCACCATGCCGACTTGTGCGCGTATTCTCATGATGCTGACTCCTCTTCCAGTTTGCCTTCCAGCCAATCTACTTTCTTCATTTTTCTCAGGACGATGAACTCATCCCTGTTACTGCCTACGGTGCCGTAGTAATTGAAACCATAAGCAAGCTGTGCATAGCCGCCTATCATGTGGGTAGGCTTCAGGACCGCACGGGTGACCGAGTTATGGATGCCGCCGCGCTTGCCACTGAGTTCTGCACCTGGCGTATTGACGATTTTTTCCTGGGCGTGATACATCAGGCACATGCCCTTGGGCACACGCTGGCTGACCACGACACGGGCGGTCAGAGTGCCGTTACTGTTAAAAACTTCAACCCAGTCGTTATCGACCAGACCTGCCTCTTTCGCCTCGACTTCAGATACCCATACATGCGGGCCACCACGGCTCAGGGTCAGCATGCGCAGATTGTCTGAATAAGTGGAATGGATACCCCATTTCTGATGCGGCGTGATGAAATTGAGGACGATCTCTTTTTCACCATTCGGCGACCTGTTCAACATCGGTGCCACGGTCTTGGTATCTATCGCCGGTTTATACACGCACAGACCTTCACCAAAATCGAGCATCCAGCGGTGATCCTGGTAGAACTGCTGGCGGCCAGTCAGTGTGCGCCATGGTATGTATTCATGCACATTGGTGTAACCAGCGTTGTAGCTAACTTCTTCAGATTCCAGGCCAGACCAGGTCGGTGCCGAAATGATCTTGCGTGGCTGTGCCTGCACATCGCGGAAGCGTATCTTGTCATGCTCACGACCGACTGCCAGATGGGTATGGTCACGACCGGTAATCTTGCCCAGCGCTTCCCATGCCTTGACGGAGACATGGCCATTGGTTTCCGGTGCAAAGGTCAGTATCATTTCGCAGGCGTCGATCGCACTTTCAAGACGTGGGCGGCCTTTACTGATACCTTCTTCAGTCACAACCCTGGTAATGCCGCCGATTTCCTTGACTTCATGTTCGGTATTCCAGTTGATGCCTTTACCACCATTGCCCAGTTTGTCGAGCAAAGGCCCTATCGAAGTAAACTTTTTGTAGATGTCTTTATAGTTACGTTCTACCACGAAGAAATTAGGTGCAGTCTTGCCAGGTATCAGGTCACATTCACCTTTTTTCCAGTCCTTGGGCTCGAAAGCCTGGCCAAGTTCACCTGGTGTGTCGTGCATCAAAGGTTGCAAGACGATGTCCTTGCGGGTACCGAGATAATCACCACCAATTTCAGTAAATTTCTTGGCGATGCCTTTATAGATTTCCCAGTCGGTCTTGCTTTCCCACAGCGGTTGCACAGCTTCACTCAAGGGGTGGATGAAGGGATGCATGTCAGAGGTATTGAGGTCATCCTTTTCATACCAGGTTGCAGTCGGCAAGACGATGTCGCCATACAGGCATGTGGTGCTCATGCGGAAGTCGAGCACGACCAGCAAGTCGAGCTTGCCTTCTGCCGCAACCGGGCGGTATTTGACTTCAGACGGTTTTACTGCTTCATCAGGATCATCAAACAAGGCGTTTTGTGTTCCCAGCAAATACTTGAGGAAGTATTCATGGCCCTTGCCTGAACTGCCGAGGATGTTCGAGCGCCAGACAAACATATTGCGCGGGAAGTTCTTGGGATTATCCGGGTCATCACAACTCATGTTGACCGTGCCAGACTTCAGGCTGTTTTTCAGATAGTCTTGCGGTGTCAGGCCTGCTTTTTCTGCTGCATCGCAGACGTCGAGAGGATTGGTTTCCAGTTGCGGTGCCGATGGCAGCCAGCCCAGTCGTTCAGACTTGGCATTCATGTCTATCATGCTCATGTGGCTGATTTTGGACTTGTCGGCAGTCGGTGCCAGTATCTCATCCATCGCCAGTTTTTCATGGCGCCACTGGCTGGTGTGCGCATAGAAGAAGCTGGTGCCATTCATCTGGCGAGCAGGGCGTACCCAGTCACTAGCAAAGGCCAGCGGTGCCCAGCCAAACTGTGGGCGCAGTTTTTCCTGTCCTACATAATGCGCCCAGCCACCACCGGATTTACCTATGCAACCGCACATCATCAGCATATTGATGATGCCGCGATAAATCATGTCGTTGTGGTACCAGTGATTTAACGCAGCACCGACGATGACCATGCTCTTGCCTTGGGTATCATGGGCATTTTGGGCAAATTCGCGCGCTACCTGGATGACCAGATCACGCTTGACGCTGGTATGTTTTTCCTGCCAGGCAGGTGTGTAGGGGACGTCGTCGTCATACGATGTGGCAACCGCACCACCCAGCCCTTGATCGACGCCATAATTCGCCATCGACAAATCGTATACAGTCGCCACCAGGGCAACACTGCCATCGGCCAAAGTGACGCGTTTTGCTGGCAAATGACGCAACAACATATCATTCGCGTCAGTACCGCCAAAGTAATTGAAGCCTACCGTGACGACTTCATCATGTTTGCCGACCAGACTCAGTTGCGGGTCTATGGCGCGGCCAGAGTTACCGTCCTTGGCTTCGAGGTTCCAGCGACCGACTTTCGCGCCATCGTCGAATTTACCTTCGCCCCAGCGATAACCTATGGAACCATTGGGCGACACGATTTCACCCGTGATTTCATCAATGGCCAGGGTTTTCCAGTCTGGATTATTGGCTTCATCCAGATTGCCCGGCAATTGCGAAGCACGCAGCATCTGGTCTGGTACATAGCTGCCATTACGTTCTACCAGGCGCACCAGCATGGGCATGTCGGTATATTGTTTGACATAGCTGCGGAAGTAGTCTGACTTGTTACCAAGATGGAATTCCTTGAGGATAACGTGGCCCATCGCCATGGCGAGGGCAGCGTCGGTACCCTGTTTTGGTGCCATCCAGATATCGCCAAACTTGACCATCTCACCAAAGTCAGATGAGACGGCAACCGTCTTGGTACCCTTGTAGCGCACCTCGGTATAGAAGTGAGCATCTGGTGTACGGGTCTGCGGTACGTTCGAGCCCCATACCATGAGGTAGGTCGAGTTATACCAGTCAGCAGACTCAGGCACGTCAGTTTGCTCCCCCCAGATTTGCGGGCTGGCTGGTGGCAGGTCGCAATACCAGTCATAGAAAGACAGTGGCACACCGCCTATCAGGCTCAGGTAGCGTGAACCGGCAGCATAGGACACCATGGACATGGCCGGGATAGGTGAGAAACCCACTACGCGGTCAGGGCCAAATTTCTTGATGGTGTAGGCATTCGATGCGGCGATGATTTCCTGCGCCGTATCCCAGTCGGCGCGCACGAAACCACCAAGGCCGCGTATAGATTTATAACGTTTGGCTTTTTCCGGATTCTGGCTGATGGCTTCCCAGGCATCTATAGGCCCCATGGTCTTGCGGGCTTCTTGCCACATTTCCATCAGACGGCCACGTATCATCGGGTATTTGACGCGCTGGGCAGAATACACATACCAGCTGTAAGACGCACCGCGCGGGCAACCACGTGGTTCATGATTTGGCAGATCGGGGCGGGTGCGTGGGTAATCAGTTTGCTGGGTTTCCCAGGTGATCAGGCCATTCTTGACATACACCTTCCACGAGCAGGAACCTGTGCAATTGACACCATGGGTAGAGCGCACGATCTTGTCATGCTGCCAGCGGCTGCGATAGGCATTTTCCCATTTACGGTCTTCTTCAACCACGGCACCATGACCATCGGAGAAGGTGGACTTCACCCGCGACATGAACTTCAATCTATCCAGAAAATGACTCATCGTAAACTCCATATCAGGTGGGCGGTGTGCCCACATTTTCTTTAATGCATACTGAGAGTGTAGGGAAAGAGGGCTGTTACGCCCATTCTTCGGTGCGGTGTAATAAGTTGCGCATTCGCACTAGGCCATCTAGTCCTTTAGAACTAGGACGGCTCCGTGCATAAAAAAACAGCCTGTAGGTACACAGGCTGTTTTCAGGGCATTTCTGTCTATTAAAAATCTAGCAAGGCATCTCTGCTCCCTTGCGCGAGTAATACCACCAGGTAATGGCCATGCAAGAGATGTAGAAGGCGATGAAGACATACAAGGCCATATCAGGCGCGCCTGTCATCTTGATAGCGGTGCCAAAGCTCTGCGGAATAAAGAAACCACCGTAGGCACCGATAGCACCAGAAAAACCCAGCACAGCGGCAGACTCTTTGGCCGCATCCAGCCTCGCCTGCTTCAAGGCGGGCTCACCCTTGCCCTTCGCTGCACGTTCACGGTCTGTCAGGAAAATGACAGGTATCATGCAAAAGGTTGAACCATTACCCAGACCAGTCAAAATAAACATGACTATAAAAGACACCAGGAAAGTCATGAACTGATGTTCATGCAAAGCTGGCAAAATACCTGCGGCTATTGTGATCGCCATGGCGACGAATACCCAGAATGTCAATCTGGCACCGCCGATTTTGTCAGAGATCATGCCGCCAACCGGTCTGGCCAGCGCGCCAGCCAAGGGACCAAGAAAGGCAAATTTCGCAACATCAATTTCAGGAAACTGTGCCTTGATCAGCATTGCAAAGCCAGCCGAGAAGCCAATAAAAGAACCGAAGGTACCAATGTACAGCCAGCACATCAGCCAGTTATGCTTGCGCTTGAATATCACCGCCTGATCCGCAAAAGAAGCTTTGGCAGAGGCGATATCATTCATGCCAAACCAGGCCAACAGAGTTGCGACTACAATAAACGGTACCCAGATAAACCCGGCATTGGCCAGCCAGAACATATGGTCTGCACCTGTCTTGGCATTATGGAACAGGAAACCCTCACCAGATACAGCTGCGCCAAACATGGCAGAAGAAATCACAAACGGTGTCACAAACTGTACGACAGAGACACCCAGATTGCCTATGCCTGCATTCATGCCAGTCGCATAACCCTTGTGTGATTTAGGGAAAAAGAAACTGATATTCGCCATGCTGGAACTGAAATTGCCGCCACCAAAACCGCACAGCAAGGCCAGTATCAGCAAGGTCGAATAACTGGTCGTTGGATCTTGCAAGGCAAAGCCCATGCCAACAGCAGGGATCAGCAAACTCGCCGTGGAAATCGCTGTCCATTTGCGGCCACCAAATACAGGAACCAGGAAAGAATAGAATATCCGCAAGGTCGCCCCAGACAGGGCAGGCAAGGCTGTCAGGAAAAACAGCTGGTCTTTGCTGAAATGAAATCCCGCCTTGTCGAGGTTAGCTGCCACCACGCTCCACAGCATCCATACCGCAAATGCCAGCATCAGGCTGGGGATGGATATCCATAAATTCCTGTTGGCAATAGAGCTGCCTTCCTTGCGCCAGAATTCGAGATTTTCTGGCTCCCAGCGGTTTAATACATGACTCATCATATGCTCCTGGTTTTCAATAACTCGTAATCAAAAATACTCACAGATGTCAGGTTGGCAAAGCTGCCTGGGCTGCCAGCATGCCTTCCCTGCGGAACTGGAAATGCATCCACACCAGGGACACACAGACCGTGCCGTACAACAGCATGAAACAGGAACTACGCACGCCTGTCACGTCGACAATCGCACCAAACAGCACAGGCAGGATGAAGCCGCCAAGGCCACCTGCCAGGCCAACCACGCCAGATACGGCACCAATATTGCTGCTGTAGTCATCCGAGATGAATTTGAAGACAGACGCCTTGCCCACAGCCATCGCAATACCCACGACAAACAGAATGGTCGTGAACAGCATTGGTGTCAGGCCAAGATGAAAACTCTGCATGCCATTGATGGTCTTGATGGTGAAATCTGTCTGTGGATAAGACAGCAAAAAGAAGGCTACCCAGCACACCCACATGACCCACCAGGTCACTTTATAGGCACCATATTTATCGGATAACCAGCCGCCAAAGGCACGCAAGACGCCACCTGGCAAAGAGAAGCAGGCGGCCAGCAGGGCGGCGCTCTTGATGTCGAAACCATATTCAGTCACGTAGTACTTGACCATCCACAGACTCAAACCCACATAGCCGCCGAACACGACCGAGTAATACTGGCAATAGCGCCAGACTTTGGGATCTTTCAGCATCTTGAGCTGAGCCAGGAAGCTGATGTTTGATTTGACGTTATGACTGGGATCAGTGGCAGAGAATACCCAGAAGATCAAGGCTGCAGCCAGCATCATGAATGCATACACCTTGGGCACCAGGGTCCAGCCAGCTGCTGCGATCAAGGCCGGGGCGATGAATTTATTCACCGCTGCACCAGAATTTCCGGCCCCAAAGATGCCCATGGCAAGGCCTTGCCGCTCTTTCTTGAACCACCGTGCGACGTAGGGGGTGCCAACGGAAAAAGAACCCCCGGCCAGGCCGACGAACAAACCCAGCACCAGGAAATGCCAGTAAGCAGTGGCATAACTGATCAGGTAAATCGGTATGACCGTAAACAACATCAGCAGGAACAAGACGATGCGACCACCGAAGCGGTCAGTCCAGATACCCAGTGGTACGCGAATTAAGGAACCGGTAAGCACGGGCATCGCTGTCAATAGACCAAATTCCGTTTCATTGAGATGTAATGCCGCCTTGATCGGAATACCAATCACGCCAAACATCATCCAGATGGTGAAACAGACGGTGAACGCCAGTGTGCTGGAACCCAGCACCGAATAGGCTTTACCTTGACTAGCCATGACAGCTCCTTTTACTTTTATAGGTGCTATCAGCTTACAAAGAATAGGGTTATTTTAAAATTCCTCTGAAGGTTGCATTATTTGATGCAAAAGGAGGGGGGTATTGTCTAGTAGAACTAGTTCGTCAGACGAGTATTCGATGGTGCCGCAAGATCTAAGGATGAGCCGCAATAAGGTATTGCAAGCTTCGGAAAAGGGTATAGCCCCTGAAAAATTAAATGTCAGACTGTAAGATTGTTTAGCTTTGTATCGGATTCGGCAATACAGAGCATTAAAGTTCAGAGTTAACTGCATGACAGTATGGTGGGAGTGTTCGACCAAAGTAATCGAGATGATAGTTCAACGATAGGTAACTTTGCCACGACGTCACAATCAACTCTAGTACCAGAATGCGTCAACTTTCCATCATTGCACCAAAATGGATAATTCAGACAAACCGTTGGCAAATGATTGATATTGTTGAAGTTCAAGCACACATTTTCTGACAAACGACACAACGATTACTGTTTTTTTAAATACAATTGGCCAAAAATTGACGACGTCTATGCAAAAGATTAATCTTCAAGAAGCCATACAAATCGAGTCCGTCTTTTCTCTACAATAGCTGACTCATGCAATATCGTTAGCAAACTAAAAAAGAAACTTGCAGCTTATGGTGTAATCCACAAGTGCTGGGCAATATGACTTGGCTCAGCACATGCATTTTGTCCCTGCAAACATATGGCTCGCCTGCTTATGCTGATTGGCGGGCCATATTTCATTTACGGATTGTTGGAATTAGCTGGTCCCTGGCCAATTCTGATTTAACTGGTAAATAATCGATAGTGTTGTGGAGATTCTTGCCAGTTACAAAGCGAGTCTTCCATGACTTGCATGCTTACTCCAAGATAGTCCCCGATGATGCGTAGCCTGCGCTCCAGTTCTGCATTGGCAAGTGCAGCGTCGGTACTGCCTTGCAGCATGAGTCTCGCACCATTCTTGGGTCCTGATGTTCCGGCTATGTATGCTTTAGGTGGCTTGATTATGGCAAGTGACAACTTGCCCAGCATCGTAAGATAGTCAAACTTTGCGACTCTGCCGAAGGAAATGACGGTATCCATTTGCTGGTATAGGGAATCAAATGCAGCATATGCGTCATCATGATGCTCAGCATAGGCCCGCGCAAACAATGGTGTGTGACCACCATTTCTTTTTATCCAATCGACATAACTCAAGACAGCAACACCAGTTCCCGTGGCACTGTCAGCATCCATGCTTTGATATTTCCGGTGATTGCCAAAGCCACGGCGGCTTCCACGTAGCAAGTGATTTTGATTTTCACGCAACCAGTCCTGGAAATCATAGGGATGCTGGCATATCTCGGCCCATGACCAATAAGTCTGGGCACCAAGCTTGCCATACACTTCTCTCAGATATCGCCATTTCGCGATTGGATGCATGCCGAAGTGAACGGACAAGAAAATGATCCAACTGGCTTCATCCACATCGCCGTGCCTGTGGGCCAGGATAGCGGCACGAACGGGATCAAACATCACGTCATCGGGATTGGCCCTGCGTGCAGAAATACGACTCCTGGCAACAGCAGGAACAAACCCTATACGGCGCACGCTGTCGATGACTTGCCTGGCAAACGTCTGTCGCGCAATATCCACTTCAACTCCTGGGAGAGGAAATTGATTGTTCTCAATCTGTACTAATGCACTCTCTATCCTTGCTAGCAATTCGGCCTTATGTCTTTGCATATGTGTCTCTTAGCGTGGAAATGATGGTCTGGAAAATACTGGCACAGCGATGCTATACCGATGCCAGCCACCTCTGCAAGCTCATTGTTTTTGAAATTCACCCAGCTTCACTTCAGCAATACGCGAGTCGCAGCGTCTAATAGCACCTTCATCATGCTGTGCAAATGCTGCTGGCCTGGTGCTTTACGCAGGATATTGCAAGTTCCAGAAATGCGAGTAGGCAAGCTGTCACCCAAAAGATAAAATGCGATTACATGCTCGCATTTAAAACATGCAGTGCATTACCCATGTTTTTCAATGTTGACCAGGAGCCATGCATGACTACACTGCCCACCACATCCCGCGAAGTCAAATTGCTGCGTCGTCCCGGTGAAACACCAGCCCCCACGGATTTCGAGATCCGTGTCTGCCCCATGCCGCAGGCATCTGCTCAAGAGGTGCTGGTGCGTAACCGCTGGTTCCGTGTCTCGATTTCTGCCCGTCTCATGATGAGTGCCGGTGCAGAGGATATCAAGGGCATACCCTTCCCCCCTATCAAGCCCGGCGATACGCTGGCAGATGGCGCAATAGGCGAAGTGATCTCTGCACCAGCCGGGAGTGGCTTGCAGCCTGGTGATCTGGTTTCACATCATTTTGGCTGGCGCGAATATGCAGCCGTGCCCTTGAGCCTGTGTGTGCCACTCGCACCTGGGCCAGCCGATCCCGTGGCATATCTGGGACATGGCTGGACAGCGTATGCCGCCTTGACGCGTGGCGTCCAGGTGCGTCAGGGGGATACGGTGTTCATTTCCAGTGGGGCTGGCGCTATCGGTTCCATGGCAGGGCAAATTGCCCGCAAGTTGGGTGCTGGGCATATCATAGGCAGCACCACATCCCCAGGCAAGGTAGCCTGGATGAAAGCTGAACTTGGCTATGACAGCGTGATTGTGACTGGCAGACTAGCCTCGGCAGAATTGTTGGCCCAGGCAGCGCCGCAAGGTATCGATGTGTATGTAGACATAGTAGGCGGTGAACAATTGCAAGCTGCGGTGGAAGTAGCCAGGGAGGGCGCACGCTTTGTCTTGCTGGGTGCCTTGTCAGCAGAGCTGGCCGCCAAGGGTGCAACAAAAGTTGCCCCGGTAGAGCTGGATAGTTTTCAACTCATACTCAAGGGCATTAGCATGCGCGGCTATAGCGCCGACAATGATGCAGATGCTTTTAAAGAATGGCTGCAGCGCCTGGGTGAGTGGCAGCAACATGGAAATATGCAACTAGTCTCATCGAAATTCACAGGTATAGAAAATGCACCACTCGCCTTGCATGAGGCTTGCATGGGCAAACTCAAAGGTCTGGTGTATGTAGAGTTGTAGGCAAACAAAAACGGCCTGGGCCAGATGCTGGCAGCTCAGGCCTGCAGTACTATCAATAAAAAAGGGAACGCGGCAGTCCCCTGAGAAATAACGTTCAGCGCCGCAATCTTCACTTGATCTCAAGTAAGCCTGAAAAATATCTTCCTTCGCTGCTCCGTAATTTTAAAGCGCATAAGTCCCCCTATAGAACATCTACTCTCAATTCAATATCCTGCCTGGTCATCCTCTCATCGTCGCTAGCGTCAGCACATGCTGCAGTGCCTGGAAAAATCCATCTTCAACTGCAATCATGAATTTCCGGCTTCATTTTCATTTCGAATAATTTTCGAATAAATTTCGAATAATCACAGGCTTTCCTTATCACGCTTTGTGATTATCCATGATTCATCATCCTGAGTTCTCTGCATGGCGCAGCGCTGACGCTCACGATGCATCAACTATCCACGAACAACATGACAGATTCATGACGAATCTCATCTCAGTGTGTGTTCAAAGCTAAACCAAAGAATTTTTCAGATTCGGATATCACTGTTTCATGCTTAGATATTCTCTTATTGAATAATCGATCTCCGCCACCGTGAAGCTCCCCTTCCTTCAGAGTCAGGTATTCATAATTAGTTCCATGACAATTATGACTGATAGTCATTATTTTTTATAAAACCTATTGCAATCAATTTTTTGACGTGATATTTTTGCCATGACTGCCGGTCAGTCATTTAATTAAAAATGAATTGCAGGCTAATATATTTGCTTTCCAGGATCAAATCCGCAGCATATGCCCACCTGATACTGGTGGTCTCAATTTTGATTTCCAGGAAAGAGAAGCTGCCTTTTCAATTCATCTAAGTCGATTGAGAGCGTTTTATCTGGTAGGGAGAATGATGCAGAAGCAAGGGTAAAGAAAAATCCTGAAAAATGGATTTTGAAGAGATGAAGAAAGTAAAGATCATCTCGTGAAAGCCAGGAATTTCACTCTCAGGGCGGCGATGTCAGATGTTTTTTTAATGGCCTTATGCACTCTACAAATGGAAGGAATCTTATGTTGCAAGAAGTCGTTTCAACACAGCATGCTTTGTACCATGACCGGGCAGGAGTCCAGGAAAATTTCTCTGCGGGGACATGGCAAAATTCTGCTTTTGCAGATTTTTCTCAACGCATAGAAGGAAGATCCAGTCCTTTCCCCTGTCATTTTGGGACTGCTGGTTTTCGCAAGAACGAATTGCGATTCTTTTATTCGGAAGATGGCAATGTAAGCTCCATTGCCCACGCACTTGAACATTATGTGAAGACTTGCCGCGCCTTTGGGTCAAACACCTCTTTTGTTGTGACCTTGAAGACGGACGAAGTTTTAAGTGTGGAAAAATATCATCAGGTTTTTTGGAACTTGCTGTCAGGGCTGGCTAAAAACGACCAGGCTCCCTGGCCAAATGACATCCCTGTTGAAGTTGAAAATTCTGCCTGGGAATTTTGCTTTGCAGGTGAGGCCTTGTTCGTGGTTTGCACCACGCCTGCTCATATGCATAGACAAAGCCGGTACTCTCCGCATTTTTCCATGCTGTTTCAACCAAGATGGGTCTTTGCCAACATACTGGACACGCCAGAAAAAGCAAAAAAGGCCTTCAACTCGGTACGTGTACTCTTAAAAGATTACGACGATGCAGCACTCTCCCCTTATCTCGGCATGTATGGGAATCCTGACAATCGGGAACATCTCCAATACTTCCTTAGTGACGATAAAACTCCGCTTGGCTGCCCTTTCAAGAGCATGAGGGAAACAAGACCAGCATTGATACCAGCCGGCGTCCTGAAAGTGGGTGTGGTCGCCGATGCCGGATCCGACAACAAGGCTGCTCCCGTATTTCAAGATTCGGGAGACATAAAGCGCAGCGTGAGTGAATAAAGGCAGCTTGCCAGCTGACGTCAGTAAAGATTGGATTGCGTCGATAAATGCGAAACCATGCAGGTCTATTGCAGGTCTCCGGGGCGCAGTATAGGAATGCTCAAGGCGTAATGCCAGAATTTTTTGTGGCAAAGCGCAGCAGATTAATTTTCTAAAGGATGAAGCACAGAAAGCTTGTCGCAGGATTTGTAATTGAGACCTGGCACCAAACTCCAGTATCGCAATTACACTAAAAATTCTGCACAATCGGGAAGTGTTCATATAAAAGATGACGGTGAGTGACAGCAAAAGGAGGAACAGGTATCTGCTCATTCCTGTACCACCCACGCCGAATGGCAGGCTACATCTTGGCCATATGGCCGGTCCGTATTTGCGTATGGATATGCTACGCAGAAGCCTGGAACAAGACGGGCACGAAGCAGAACTGTGGACTGGTACTGACAGTCACGATTCATTTGTTCTCTACAGAGCTTATCTCAGCAAGGCCACGCCAGCTGAGGTTTGCCATAAGTTCCACCCGCTGATAGAAACAGATATGCGGGCACTCAACATCAAAGTTGATGGCTTTGTGGACACCTTGTCAGCCGAAGGTCGCCAGCTCCAGGAGGATCACGCTGTAGAGGCAGTAGACCTGCTCCTGGCATCTGGTTTTGCCAGCAAGCGATCTGAAGACATCCTGTATGACGAGGTGCACCAGTTCCCTGTGGTTGGAACCTGGCTCGCAGGCAGATGCCCCAAGTGTGGTAGCCAATGTGTAGGCTATTTTTGCGAAGGCTGCTTTACCCATAACCAGCCTGCCGAACTTCGGCATGGGGAATCCCGCATGCCTGGAGGAACTATTTCCAATAGAACCGTCGAATCCATTTTCCTTGAGATTCCTGATGCCGCTGCGCATCTTGAGCTTCTTGAAAAAATGCGCGTTCTACCAGCAGCAATAGAGGTGGTGCGAAAGATGCTGACCCCTCCTGTGCGGAATTTCAGGCTGACTGTGCCAATTGACTGGGGTCTGACTTATGAGGCTGACCGCTATGCTCACTCCCACTCAATTTTCGAAGTTCTTTGGGAGCTGTATACCTACAGTGAAATGCAAGCCTCGAGATCACCAGGAATCGTGCCAGCCTGGCGAGCCGATTCTGACACCAAAGTCATCGTGGCTTGCGGCGTTGACAATACCATCGCACTACTAATGGGATGTGTCGGCGTCTATCACAATTTACCCGGCGCAAAATCTCCTGAGCACATTCATATTAATTACTTTGTCAATCTGGAAGGTAGCAAATTTTCAACCAATCGCAATCACGCCATTTGGGCCAACGATCTCGCAGAAATCTGTGAAGGACATGTTGATGGTATCCGTCTGTACCTGGCCCGTATCAGTCCTGAGGAAGGTAGCACAAACTTTGATATTGATGAGTTTGTTTCCTACTACAACGACTTCTATATTCATGAACTGATCGGCAAGATCAATGCCGCTTTATCCAGACTGGATACTCAGGTGCAGGCATCTCCGGCACATGTTGCAGAAATAAACACGCAAAGAGAACAACTGCTTGAACACCTGGCGCCAGAACATATAAAGGTCAGCAGCGCCATCCAGATTTTTGAGCAATGGATTGCCAGTGCAAGTTCATCGGCTTCCAGATCTGATTCCATATCTGATTCCACACCTTCAACAGAATACTGGTGGCTGAAAGGGATTGCACTACTGGGCTACCCTTTTGCTCCTGATCTCTGCACCAGGATTTGGCATCTTCTGGGACATCAAGGGCTACCTTCATTCAAGGATTTTTCAGATATTCAGGAAATCCCGGAAGACCTGCCGCGTTCAGTGCCCACACCGCGCCCCGTCAGCAGCTCAGCTGCCAGGAAGCTGGTTGGACGCCCACTTTGAAACAAGATCAAACAAGTCATTTTTGACCACTCAATTAATCATCGTTGCATCCATCGCATACAAAAAAGAAAGGTATAGACCATGACATCGAATCGAAATTTTACAGAAGCAGCAACCTATCAGTGGACAGCAAAATCCCTCAAATCCATACGGGAATCAATGATAGAGGCACGTGTCCACGAACTGCTCCCCACCATCTTATCTGAAGAAATCGAAGCTGGTGGATTGCATTCAGTAGCTATTCTTGCAGACACCAAGCGCATGAGAAGACCCACTGCCACGAACCAGGAAACAAATGTCACAGTCAGGGAAGACAATACTTATTACCTGCCCATGAGTCACAACTTTGAAAAACAGCAGGCGGTGGAATTCCTTACTCCGAATTACTCCATCGTTCCTTGCGTCAGGCCACTCGAAGTACATGAGTGGCATTCGAATAAGCATCTGTTTAGCTTCTATGAAGTTGAAATCGAGATGCGCTCGGAAAAGCAAGAGGATGCCTGGAAAATTGCCGAGAAATTATTGGCAGACGTCGCTTCTTCACTTGAGGCAGCAGTCAAACGTGGGGAATTACCTGATCATGAAAATGGTGCCCGTAACAGGAACAGTGTACTAAAGGGAAAATTCCCTGCCATCAGCTTTGCCGAAGCCTTGGAAAAAGTCGGTGCAGCCAAAGACAGGGTAACTGATCTCACACCAGAAGAAGATACTTTGTTATGCCGCCAGTTTGAGACTCCTTTCTGGATTCACGACTATCCCCGTCCAGTCAGGTCTACAGTTTTTCATGAAAATGACTTTGGTCGCTATGAGAGCTTTGATCTCATGCTGCCCTACGGCTATGGTGAGCTGGCAACCGGCGGGGTCAGGCCAAAAACAGGCGAGCAAATCCTGCGCCAGTCTTTGGATGTCATCAAGGAACCCGCCTCCACACTGACACGTGGCCATGCAGAATGGAAATCCAGCAGGCAGATACAGTCAACGGGATTTGGCATAGGACTTGAGCGACTGATACGTTTCATGTCAGGAACCAACACTATCCTCGACATCATCCAGCCTCATGACCGCGGGCCAAACCGTAAATTACTGACAAAAACCAATAAATAAATTTTACATCCATGCCCTGGCTATTCTCAGCCAAGGTAAGAAATCAGGAGGATTAGCTATGTCAACACAAAAAGTCATGGGCGGATTAGAGTGGGCCATGCTGGTTGCCCTTTCCGTACTTTGGGGTGGTTCTTTTTTCTTTAATGCCATCGCGGTAAAAGAACTCCCGCCATTTACTTTTGTCTTGCTCCGTGTGGGGATAGGATCATTGGTACTGCTTGCCCTGCTACGCTTCATGGGGTTCAGGATGCCAAGAGACTGGAAGGTCTGGCTGCAATTTGCGGGGATGGGTATCCTCAATAATATTATCCCGTTTTGCCTTATCGTCTGGAGTGAAAAACGTTTGTCAGGTGGACTCGCCTCGGTCTTGAGCGCATCCACTCCTTTGTTTGCCGTCATCATGGCGCACTTCCTGACCTCGGATGAAAAGGCAACACCAAATAAAATTATTGGTGTCATCATAGGATTTGTAGGGGTTGCCATACTGATAGGCACGCAAGTTCTGACTGCTGCAGGCTCAGATGTTTGGGCTGAAATTGCTGTCTTGGGAGCAGCCGTCTCCTATGCATCTGCGGGAATTTTTGGCAGACGATTCAAGGAAATGGGATTGCAACCCTTTGTCACAGCAACCGGACAAATTTCATCATCTACGTTGATGCTGATTCCCTTGGCCCTGATTTTTGACCAGCCCTGGAATCTGCCCATGCCTGGCCAGGCCACCTGGGCCGCTGTGGCAGGTATCAGCTTATTGTCAACCTCCTTGGGCTTTGTTTTGTTTTTCAGAATACTGGCAACAGCGGGAGCCACGAACCTGATGCTTGTTTCTTTCCTGATTCCTGCCAGCGCCATACTTTTGGGCTTCATCTTCCTGGGTGAACACCTGGCAGTCAACCATGTGATAGGCATGCTGACGATAGGATTGGGGCTGATCTCTATTGATGGAAGGTTGGTTGCACGTGCAAGCAGCAGGGTGCCTGTCTGAAATGAGCTACGTAGCATGCCCGGACCAGGTCTCTTATGCAGAGTCTTTGGGCATGCCACGACGGCAAACATTCATTTTGGCAGCAACTGCCACTGCCGTCTTTAACAGCATATGGAAGGAAAGAATCAATGTCTGACAGAATTATTCAAACTGCCTGCAAGCAGTTTTCTCCAGAACAAGTGAGAAATGTAGCAGCAAAGCATGCTGCGAGTACTGATCAACATGGTCGACTCGCGCAAGAGGTGATAGACGCGCTGATCAGCAATGGATTCGCTCGCTACTTTGTACCCAAGGCTTTTGCTGGCCTGAATGCTTCATTTACCGACCTGGCTGCCGGGCTCAGCACAGTTGCAACAGGCTGTACCTCAGCCGCATGGTGTGCCGCTATCTGTGCAGTAGTTGGTCGCATGGCTGCCTATCTACCGACAGCCAGCCAGCAAAAAATCTGGCAAGACGGGCCTGACGTCGTCATTTCTGCCTCGTTCAGATCAACAGGCAAGGTAGTGCCAAGTAAAGGCGGCTGGGTGTTGTCCGGTGAGTGGCATTTCTTGTCTGGTATAGATTATGCAGAATGGGCCTTGCTGTGTATTGAGCCTGTTGGTGATGAGCAAGCAGCCAGGTATGCGGCGGTTCCTGCATCGGCTTATCGCATTCTGGACAATTGGGATACCTTGGGGATGCGGGGGACCGGCAGTAAGTCTATCGTCCTGGACGACATTTTTGTCCCGGCAGAAATGAGTTTCCTGAAAAAAGACTTGTGGGCTGGCCAGTCTGCTTATGCGCCAGGGCCGCGTTATCAGGTTTCGCCTATCGGCGCAGATCCTCAGCTATTCATGGCATGCGCCCATGGTGCCGGTTTGGCAGCGCTACGCTTCTGGGGCCAGGCTTTCCAAGAAACGCCTCCTGTTGGCGAGCTTGCCAGTGTCTATGCAAGATCAGCAGCAGAACTTGATGCAGCACAGTTGCTGATAGAGCGTGCCTGCCAAACCACGGATATAGGAGCACAGCCTATGGCCCTGGTCGCACGCAATGGCAGGGATGCTTCCTTATCTGCAGACCTGGTGTTAAGCGCAGTCAATCGCTTATTCAGGCTGGGTGGCAGCAATACCCATTTTGCACACAATACACTGCAAAGGCTATGGCGCGATGTGCAAACGCTGACTTCCCATATTGCATTGCGACCTGACTTCAACTTTGCGCAATATACACGCAGCAATTGGCCGGCACGGGATACTGACAGCATGGTCCCGGTAGCAAATATAGCGCCTGCTCCCCTGCCTGCACAAGCAGAGATCCATCGCAAATTTGCCGTCAACGAAATATAAGAGTGGTATTCAAATGCATACAACTGATAATTCCATATTTGAGGCTCCGCCGCAGGATCCTGTTCCTATTATCCTAAACTGGTTGAATCACGCCATTGAGGAACAGGCATCAGAACCCGGGGCAATGGCATTAGCCACGGCAGGTACCAGCGGCCTGCCATCCAATCGTATCATCCAGGTCCTCGATATCAGGCAAGAAGGCCTGGTATTTGCAACGCATGCCGGAAGCCCCAAGGGCAGGGACATAGCAGAAACTGGCTGGGCATCAGGCGTATTTTATTGGCGCGAAACCAAGCGTCAGGTCATTGTGTCTGGAAGTGTGACGCCTTTGACAGATGCAGATTCTGATCTGCTTTGGGCAGCACGCCCGCCTGAGTCGCATGCCATGTCCACGGTCAGTAGTCAAAGCGCCATCTTGACTGATGAAGAAGACTTGCGGGCACGCGCACAAAGGGCACATAAGGCGCTACCGCTGGCCAGGCCCAAGGGCTGGCTGGGTTACATCCTGTCACCCTCTAGTGTCGAGTTTTGGCAATTTTCACCCGACCGGCTGTACAAGCGACTACGCTACAACGTCACGGAATCTGACTGGATAAATCATCGACTTCAACCTTGATGAAGATACCAGCTTCTCGCTTTCCAGGCTCTGGTTTGTTTAGCGAGATTTAAGCTTCAAGGCTGGACCGCAGCTCTTGGTACAGCCTGGCATTACAAAAATTTGCAATGAAATGAGACAGGCATGCAGCCATGCCCAAGGATGCCCTGCGCCTGTGCAATTTGAATGTGCATGCTGGCTCGATACGCAATGGCTGGCTACAGAAGAGCTGGAGCCTCGTCAGAGGCGCAAGCCAGTAACAGGAGACATCTTGGTTCTTTCTGCTGGCTATTGGCCGAATTGAACACTATTAAACCCAGGGTAAACCTGATTCACTTTCCAGTAGCAATTTGCGTTTATCCATTGTTGGCTATGAAAAGGAAATTTTTATGAATTCCAATCTGCTGTTGAAACAAGACCTCAGAAGCGAGAAATGGTCTCCAGATGTCTGGCGAAATTACCCTGCATTGCAGCAGCCTCATTACCAGTCCCGTGACTCACTTGATAAGGTACGCAACAAGCTTGCGGCCCTGCCGCCGTTGGTCACCTTCAGAGAAGTCCTGGAGTTGAAAGCTGCACTGGCAGAAGCTCAGGAGGGCCGCCGCTTCCTGCTCCATGCGGGAGATTGCGCAGAGCGATTTGATGACTGTACCGATACTCACATCGTCAATCGTCTCAAGGTGCTTTGCCAGATGGGCTCTTTGCTGGCACATGCCTTGCAAAAACCAATCGTCAAAGTCGGGCGCATGGCTGGTCAATATGCCAAGCCCAGATCCTCGGACCAAGAAGCGCGTCAGGACATATCCCTGCCCAGCTATCGCGGCGACATCGTCAATGGCGCTGCGTTCGAACAACAGGCCCGCGACCCTGAACCAAGACGCCTGCTGGATGCCTATGCCCATGCTGCGATGACACTGAATTACACCCGCGCTCTTGCTGCTGACGGTTTCTCAGCATTCAATGACCCCTTGGCCTGGCCACTGGACTGGGCTGCACGCTTATCAAAAGCCAGCGACTATCAGCGCAATATCCTGGAAGCAATCTCTCTGGCAGATACACCGGTGCCGAATAATAAGCCATACCTTTATGGCCAGGACAGCGACCGGATATATTCCTCTCACGAGGCCCTGCTGCTCGAATTTGAAGAGCAGGTCACCCGAGTGGCCTCAGAGCAGGACAGGTGGTTTAACGCATCCACACACATGCCCTGGATAGGGATGCGCACCAACGATCTGAGTGGTGCCCATGTCGCTTATATGTCCGGGATAGAAAACCCTATCAGCGTAAAAGTCGGACCCGGCACCAGGCCAGATGAACTGCTGCAATTAATAGAACGTCTCAACCCCAGACAAGAACCTGGGCGGCTGACACTCATCACCAGGATGGGAAGTACGAAGATTGCCAGCTGTCTGCCCCCCCTGCTACGGGCAGTACGGACCGCCGGGTACAAGGTTTTATGGGTGCTGGATCCCATGCATGGCAACACTGAAGATTCCACTGTAGGGCTCAAGACCCGGCGCTTCGACACCATCCACAGTGAAATCAAGCAAGCATTCCAGATCCACGCGAACGAAGGTGTTCCCTTGGGTGGCATGCATCTTGAACTTACCGGGGAATATGTCACGGAATGCATAGGCGGAGTGTCCGGGGTCCGCGAGATGGATTTGCCGCAAGCATACAAAAGCGCGGTTGACCCCAGGCTCAATTATGTTCAGTCACTTGAACTTGCCATCTTGATTGGCCAGGCCGCCCATACCACCAGTCATGCGGTGAATTTATCTGTAGTGACAAACTGACATTCTTGTATTTGTACTTAGCGCAATCTCAAATAAAAAAGGTGAAAAATATGAAGGGTATTCCAAGCATAGATCCGTATCAGCTTCCGCAACTGGCAGACTTGCATAGCAATATTGCCGGATGGCGTCCAGATCCCAAGCGCGCTGTTCTGCTGGTGCACGACATGCAACAGTTTTTCTTGCGGCCTTTACCCGGAGAAGCCATTGTACTGCCACTACTTGAGACAGTGGAAAGCCTGGTCAGCAATGCGCGGGCGCTGGATGTGCCTATCGCATACACCATGCAGCCTGGCGGTATGACTAAGGAACAGCGCGGTCTCTTGAATGACTTCTGGGGCCCAGGAATGGCAGTGGATCCTGCTGACCGTGGCATTGCAGGCAAGCTGGCGCCCCATGCCGAAGACTGGATTTTTACCAAATGGCGTTACAGCGCATTTTTCAAATCCGATTTACTCAAGAGACTGCGTGAATCAGGCCGGGACCAATTGGTGATCTGTGGTGTCTATGCACATATCGGCATCCTGGCTACTGCCATCGATGCATTTTCGAATGATATAGAAACATTCATCGTGGCTGACGCAGTCGCAGGCTTTACCAGGGAAAGCCATTTGATGGCCTTGAACTATGCTTCGCAATTATGTGCCACCGTTAGCTTTGCTGAAGAGGTATGGTGATGACTGAGAGCTTGCTTTCCTTATTGTGCACAGCCCCCGAAAAATTGGGCGCATTTACTTTGCTTGTCCGCTCGGATCCCACCCAGATATCGCGACTGGAAATCTATGCAGGGGAAATGCAGACTTGTCTTTCCCTGAAAGACGTACCATTGCCACCCAAAGGCCAGCATGGGCCGGGCGTGATTGCCGTCCTGCCTTACCGTCAACTGACTGAGCGCAATTATGCATGTGTGGATGATGGCGAGCCCTTGCATGTTCTTCGCATAGCACGCGAAGAAAGCATGCCACTGGATATGGCACTACGCCAGTGGCCGCATGAAAACATCAATATGACAGAAGCTGGATTTGATGTAGATGATGACGACTATATGCGCAAGGTCCATGACATCGTCACGAATGAAATTGGCAGCGGGGAAGGTTCAAATTTCGTCTTGAAACGGACCTTCCAGGCAAAACTTGCCGACTATACGCTGAGCACTGCCTTGACTGCGTTTGGGCGATTGGTTCGCCGGGAGGTTGGCGCTTATTGGACATTTCTGGTCCACACCGGCGAAAGAACCTGGATAGGTGCAAGCCCTGAACGGCATGTCAGCCTGAAAGCCGGCATTGCCAGCATGAATCCCATCAGTGGGACCTACCGTTACCCGGCTGCCGGCCCTAGCCTCAAGGGCATCATGGAATTCCTCATGGATAAGAAGGAACGCGACGAACTGTATATGGTCGTCGACGAAGAGCTGAAAATGATGGCACGTTTCTGTCCGAATGGCAGCAAGGTGATCGGCCCCATGCTCAAGGAGATGTCCCGCCTGGCGCACACCGAGTATGTACTAGAAGGTGAAACTACGGCTGATCCGCGGGATATTCTGCGCGAAACCCTGTTCTCGCCAGCAGTGACAGGGAGCCCGATTGAGAATGCCTGCAGAGTGATCGCCAAGTATGAACCAGAAGGGCGGAAATACTATGCTGGTGTACTCGCTCTGATAGGTCGCGATGCAGAGGATCAACTGGCACTTGACTCCACTATTCTTATCCGTACGGCAGATATCAATAGCGCAGGAGATGTACGTGTCTCGGTCGGCTCAACCATCGTCAGACACTCTGATCCACAATCAGAAGCTGCTGAAACAAGGGCCAAGGCACAGGCTGTCATGACTGCACTGGGACAAGAGTCTTTACCGAATTTTTCACAAAATCCTATTGTGCTTTCTGCTCTCCAAAGCCGTAACAAGAGCATTTCAAAATTCTGGCAATCGGATGTAACCCAGCGAGCGCAAACCATACCTGAGCTAGCGGGTAAGGACTTACTGATTATTGATGCAGAAGATGCTTTTACTGGCATGTTGGGTAATCAATTAACTGCCATGGGCCTGAAGGTCTCGATCGCCAAATATGATGACAGGCGTGTAGTCAACGGTGACTGGGACCTGGCCGTCTTTGGCCCTGGCCCGGGTGCCCCACACAATAATGGCGATCCCCGCATACGAGGCTTGCGCCTGGCCATCGCCAAGGCGCTGAAGCAAAACAAGTCCTTCTTTGCAGTTTGCCTCAGCCACCAGATCTTGTGCCTGGAATTGGGCTTGCCAGTTGTATGTCGTCACCAGCCCAACCAGGGTGTGCAGAAGGAAATCAATTATTTCGGCAGCCTGGAGCGCGTTGGCTTTTATAACACTTTCAACGCCTTGCATCAAGGAAGTGAACTTTGGTATCAGGATGAATTGATTGAAGTCTGCCGTGATGACAATTCGCATGAAGTCCATGCACTTCGTGGCAGGAATTTTTCATCTATCCAGTTTCACGCTGAGTCTGTGCTGACTCAACATGGGATCAAGATAGTCTCTCAAGCCTTGCTGGAAACCATCACGACACCATTGTTGGAAGCCAGTTAAAGCATCTACCCACTGAGGAACTCTAAATGACACCCTATGCTTATGTTGTTGCAGACGCTTTCACTGACACGCCATTTTGTGGCAATCCAGTTGCTGTATTTACCGATGCCAAAGGCCTGGAGGCGACTGATATGCAACGCATTGCCCGTGAACTCAATCTTTCCGAGACCACCTTCGTATTTCCACCTCAAGGCAGTGGCGACTATTACGTCCGCATTTTCACGCCAGTGAATGAACTACCTTTTGCCGGGCATCCCACACTGGGTACGGCCATCGTTCTTGGGCAGAGCTATACAAAAAACGAGCTGGTCATGGAAACTGGAATGGGACCAGTTCCTTTCCAGTTCCAACGCAATGCCGAAGGTAAACCTAGTTCGGTAACGATGGAACAGCCCATTCCCACCTGGTCAGCTTATGAGCTTGAAGAAGTCTTGCTTGCCGGCCTGGGCCTGGGCAGCTCGACCTTGCCGGTCGAAATTTACCGTAACGGCCCGCGCCATGTATTTGTCGGTTTGCCTGGCATTGCCGAGCTTTCCGCTGTCAAACCAGACCTGCGTGTACTTGCCCAACTGCCTGATGTTGCAGTCAATTGTTTTGCAGGCTCAGGAAACAAATGGCGCTTAAGAATGTTTTCACCCGCCTATGGCGTATCTGAGGATGCCGCCACAGGCTCAGCTGCCGGGCCACTGGTATTGCATTTAATCCGCCACGGGCTGGCCGCATTTGGGCAACTGGTAGAGATAGAACAGGGCGTGGAAATGGGCAAGCGCTCTGCCATGCAAGCCAGCGTCTTTGGCAGCCTGGATAAACTGGGACCAATACGCGTCTCGGGAAGCGCCACCATCGTGGCAGAAGCCAAACTGGTCCGGTGGTAATTACATCAATCTTGTTTCAATCAACTCTTATTAAAAGGATGCAACGATGACAAACGAAATTTCAAGCCCTGCCTCACTGAGCGACAATGAAGCCTTGCGCAAGCTACACCGTTCAGTCATAGAGGATTATATGAGTCGCCGTGGCGAAGGACGTCTGACACGCTACCAATTGTTTGCCCCGGACGGTGTTGGCGGCCTTTGGACCAATGACACTCTTGCCCCTATAGTCTCACGTGGTCATGACAGTCTGAAGCCGCATGGGGCATGGTCATTAAAGTGTTTTCCTGACTGGGAATGGAGCAATGTCTCCATCTTCGAGACACAAGACCCTAATCAATGGTGGGTAGAATGTGATGGTGCTGGACAGATCCTGTTCCCTGGCTATCCACCTGGTCACTATGAAAATCATTTCATCCACAGTTTTCTCATGTCCAACGGCAAGATCAAGGAGCAGCGCGAGTTCATGAATCCCTATCGCCAGATGGTGGCACTGGGTATTCCAATTTCGAAAATTCGTCGCCAAGGAATTCCTGCAGACTGAACGCAGGTCACTTTAGCATTTCAATTTGAGCAAATAAGACCAGGGGTAATAGGATGGCTGGAACGACCATCGTATTCCCCTCTCAAACTCTTTGCTATGATCAAGGCTTTCTAGGCTCATCATTCTCACTATGCAGTGCATAGTGAGAAATCAAGCATATAACTCATTCGGTACGCCCACTGTGCGCAGCAGCAAGTCTTCTACAATGGAAACCAGCTTCACACGATTCACCCGTTTTTGCTTCAAGATGAAGTAGTCGACAATACTGTGAATTCCATTGAAAAGAAATACCGCTGTCATACGTGTATCTGCAAATGACCACACACCAACTTTGTTCCCTTCATCCAGCATCAGGTAGAGGTCTTCAATAACGATGTTATTGACCAATCCATCCCTGGTCCTTGGCCATGCATCCCAGAAGATGGCATCATGCACACGAACAGAGTCAAGATAACCGATAGAGCAAGCCTTCATCCAGGCGGCCAATCGTCGCAGATAGTCATCTTCCGGATGTTTTATCACTGCCGCGTGTATGACCTTCAGCAGTTCCTGACCAAAGCGCTCCCCAAGGGCAGTGAGTAATTCTTCCTTTGATGCGAAATACAGATAGAAGGTACCCTTTGCAACATTTGCACCAGAGGTAATTTGATCTACTGTTGTAGTCACTACACCTTGCTTGATAAACAGATTCTGTGCCGAGTCCATGATGTCAGTACGCCGCACTTCCGGCGCCTTGGTTCTCACACTCGATTTGGGAATGCCTTGCATATTTTGATCAATTCCAACTAGAGAGAAATGGGGAAAGAGGGTAAAACATTTCCGGCCAGATTAAAGAGTAGATTAAGAAATGTAGGGTTAATTGAGCCGGCACATTTGATGTACATGTGTCATAGAAATTAAGTCATTCAAGACAAGAAACATCACTATTATCAATTCACTTATCCCTGATGACAAATCATATATTGATTTATCGAGTAAGTATTTCTATATTTCAAATTTTGATCGAAAAAATACTTGGCATTAAAATTTTTTTCCTCAATTCAGTTTCATTTTTTTTAAGAAAAAAAACTGATTTTTTATAGCTATCAAAAGAAAGATATTCATTTTACTGATGTGATAAAAAAAACAATGACTTTCAGTCAGTAAATCAAAATCCTAACATAACTGATATGCGTATCTTAAAAGACATTGAAAAATAAGAATGTTAAAAATCTATGCATCCTTGCAAATATTTGAAGTAATTGCCGACTATTTGCGGTGTGGACCGAAAGATGATTGAAAACCATGCCAGCTCAGCCCCCTGCCAGGTAAGCCTGTACAACCCGTCCCTGGTTTAGCAAGGGGGGCAAGACGCCAGGCTCATTTTGCAATATCTACTCAGGCAATGCTCATCAGACCATGCAGGCGCATCTGACAAGATATCAGCATTGCACACAAGCTTCATTGTGCATTACAGCAAATAGTCGTCAAGTTTATTGGCTATCCTGGCAAGCACCATGACATCTGTAATTCGCATTCTCATGTCTACCAGCTTTGCTCTTGCCCTATGCTTTTTTACCGCGAACAGGTATTCCACCTGCTCCAGGCATCATGCCGCAAGCAAGGAAAAAGGGGCAAGCCAGGTCACTTCGAAAACTTGATATCTTCAGCCAAGACGGTCTGTAAATTATTTCCTGACTGTGATACTGACCAGTTTCATGACGAGAGGGCGGGCCAGTAGTACACAGCAAAAAGCGATGGGCATGGCCAGCTTGTAAGCATTAAAGACTCGCAATAGAAAGCCTCCTGAAATGCCTGTGTTGGCAGCAACAATGACCGCCGACATCAACAAGGCCATGATTGCTGCCATGTAGAAAGCAAATACCTGCTGAGTGTAACGTGTAGGCAATTTCCAGCTGCCTGATTTACTTCCATTGTTCTCAGTATGCTTAGTCATGTCATGTTCTCCCTTTATTTTTGGTATTTCACAGATCTGATGTCAATGTGCTGTATTCATAGTGGACTGCAACAGCTGAAACAAAGTACCTGCCGCTTGCGCGATGATCACGGCGACCTAAAAAAATGCACGCTAGCTCACCACCATCGCCCGGCAAGCGTCTTTCACTTCTGCTTCTGCTGCTACAATCCACTAGCCTGCCACATGCCAGTCTTACAGACTGTAGCAGCAGGCTACAAGATGAGTCTTGCATCTATTCATGTTCGGCAATAGATGTAAGCAGCAATTACCTGGACTTTGGACGATTTGGCGGCAAACCAATGAAATTGCGAATAAAACTTGAATGCTCGCTATAGTCATAATCCAGGACCATACGGTCCCTGAGCAAAGGCTCACAAAGAGCATGCTGCTCTTCGAAAACCAATGACCGGGTTGCATGCTCGCTTGCGGCGACATCCCAGACCAGGTTCATCAAGATATTTTTATGGGATGCAGAGACTTGCCTGGTGTCCAGGAACCATTCAAACTTTTGCCCGAACGCGGCATATTCTGCCAAGTCTTTTTCATGGAAGCGCAAGATCAAGCCTTGCCCGCACAAATCCCTGAGGATATGCAATATGCGTGGCAATTTTTCCATGGCATAAATTCTGCCTGCGGCAAGTGCCGTCGCACCAGGCACGAGTACGCCACCTTCTGAGATCGTGGCTGTTTCCATGGACGCAAGACACATGCCTTGTATGATTTGCACAAACTGTATGATCTCGCTGACACGCTGGCGTACCACAGGGATATGCTCCAGCTCCAGCACCTCCATGATCACCTTGGCAAGTCCGGCATAGAGCTCAGCTTTAGTCTCTATGCGCACCAGGGTGTACCAGTGGCTGTAGGCAGTCCACAAATTAAAGAAGCCGGCATGCGCAATTTCTGGGGATCTGGCAGCCATGATTCTTTCACGCGGGATGAAGACATTGTCAAACACCACCATGGCCTCTGCCTCTTCCCCGCGAGATGTCAGGGGATGGGCATAAGCTGATGCACCTGGCTGGTGTACTGCCTCACGGCAGAACATGCGCACTCCAGGTGCATTTGCAGGTACATATGCCCACAGCGCCTCATCAGGGGTGGGTGGATGCAGGCTACCAACAAAAATTTCATTGCACTGGGGAGCAGCAGTACCCACTCCTTTTACACCGCTGATCCATATCCCTTTTGAGCTTTCCTTGGTAATGCGCATGACGGCGCGCTCTGGTGGAGTGAGCCCTACATCAGTGCCGCTTGCACGCCCTCTATAGCCTTGAGGATCAACTATCGTCTCTGACAAGTACAGATTGTTTAGCTCTGCATATTCCCTGTATGCAACGATATTCTCTGCATATTCAGGGCAGTGTTTTTTGAAGCTGGGCAAGTGGCCCAGCATGCCAACTGAAAAACTGGCTATCATGTCGAGGCCACGGCAATGCGTGCCCCAGTTCTTTTGTGACGCATATTTGATACCAGCACGGCGGCGTATCAAATCTTCCTTGGTTCTTGGTACCATGTAGGACATGGTGGCCATCCTGCCATCATCACGCTTGTAAGTCAGCAGGCCTTCACTATCCTCGTTCAGTTGCTCGTCATAAATTTCTGCAATCTGGTTTATACCTCCGGCAGTGGCAAAATGCGTGGTGACATCCTCAAGCTGCTTTCCCTGATAGAAAATGACCCTATCATCCCTGAGAGATTGCTTGAATTCCTGGCCGCTTTTAAGTAGTCCCTTGGCTGCCCGTTTCACTTCTTCCTCTGCACATGCTAAGTAGTCGTTCATATATAGATTTCTGTTTGTCCGCGAAGTGTCATTCTTGAAGGAGCACCATCACAGATAGGTTGGTATCTGGCCAGTTTGATTTTGATTTTCATTCCAGCCTCTTCTTTTGAATCGCCAGCTCAATTCCCTTATAAAGATGCCATGCAGACTGTCTCTGAACACGAACCTGGGCAGCCCACTAGCAAGTTCAATCAATCGTCCCCTCTTCCAGCCGCCTGGAAACTCATGCAAGAGTCCTGGCATAAGCTTTTTCCGACTTTATAAAATATGGTTTTCTGCATATTCATGACCAGGCATTTTTATCAGTATGGCTTTCATTCCCACCAAATACTCATGACTGACCGACAGTCATATTAAAATAACACGCAAAATACGTGTTTGCAATAGCCTAGAAAAAAATAATGACCGGTAGTCATATTTTATGAAATTGCAAAATTTCTGCGCTTCTTTCCTTACCGCCAAATTGATGAATGGCTGCGCATCAAATGCAGCAAAGGCTGTCATCTGGCTTTTTTCACAGCTCGCAAGGATGGCGCTTGATATCAGCAGGAAATCATGATGATTTCCTTATTCTTTTTTCAGCGATTTGGTGACATTCATTGTTCTTTCTCTTGTGATGAGAGAGAAAGCTCTGTCAGTCTGTTTTTCCAAGACTTAAGGAATAAAGAAAAGCTTGCTATTTTCCGTCACTAAAAGCACAGTGAAATTGGAACTTATGGTGTATATTTAGACTCATTTCATAAATATGAATGAGATGCGTTTGCCTCATAACACAGATCGGTAATACGTTTATGGTTGTCAATAGCGGCACTATTTTCAATAAATCCAATGCTGTCTGATATGTGTTATGAGGCAAACCCTTAGTGAACTGACGATTTGGGCACATTGCTGCGCGTAGTGAGCCACCCTTCCTTTGCTAAGGCATGAGCCTTAGCTGCAGGCCGCGCTTTGCCCTGCATCCCAAATCGCCTTGTTCGCACTCATCCCTATTTATGAAATGAGTTCTAGTTAAGGTAAAAAATGCTAAATCGCATTTACCTCTTCAATTTATTTTAATTCCAGCCTTCTCATCAGCAGAAAAACACAAGTTTGCATGCACAAAAAACCCTTGTGGGATTTTTTGTGCAAGAAAATGCAGTTGGATAAGAAAATGAAGACTTTTGATTATTAGAGAAGCAGATCTTGAAAATAAAAAACGGCGCAGCAGAATTGTGGGCCAGCCTGAATCCTGCAATAGACTTGAGTGAAATCCTGGATGGATTTCTCCTAGGCTTTAGCGGCATTGCCGGGAATGAAAATAATCGTTCTGAGGCATTTTCTCGTGAATTTGACGAAGAACAATTTTGCTTCCTGGATGCACGTCCTTTTGATCTCTCGCAACAAAATACGCAAATTGCCCAATTTGAACACGGTGCAGAAATTCTGGAGAATAGCTTCTGCATAGCCATGCCTGTTGTTGCGACTGATGACTGGCCGCGCTATGTGGCTGAATTTCTGGAATTTTGCTGGCCTGATGGCACACCAGACGTACCGAAGATTCAAGCAAAAACACGCTTTCAAGCAGCTGCGCCCTGGAGCATCAGGAAGAGACCTGCCCTGGCATTTTATGCTGTGCGCAATACCACCTGGAAAGCCCCATATACCAGTGTGCATTTTAATGCCGCCGCAGGCGCACTAGGTTTGCACAGTCTGCATACCGCTGCGCTCTTGCAAGTGCTGGAGCAGGATCTGGCTTTTAATGGCCCTGACCAAACACTGGCTGAGATGTATGCAAAACTACTGCCCATACATACCAGGATAGCGCAGTATGAGACCGACCACGCTGCCTTCTTTGAGCAAGGTCGTCAGGTATTTTTATCACAGGGAATGGAAGTGCTGGCGCGGTTTTCATTAAACCAGCACTTTTTGATACAAGAACGTGAGTCTGCCTCTCCGGTTGATTTGCAGATAGGGCAAACCACGAACCAGGTCAATCAATGGAGCATGCCAACACCTCAGTCCATGGTCTTGCGCGCCTGGTGTGAACGCATCACTTGGGATGGATTTGCAAAACCGCGCGCGCTGGCATTTCTCAAGCAACAAAAGCAGAATGATGAGATGGCCAAAGCCATAGTCGCCCAGTGCGTGAGTCTGGGGAAAGGCACTTGGCCAGACTTGATCGAGGTATTGGCGGCGGAACCCATCAGTTATCAATGCCAACTGGAAATCATCAGCTTCATGGCCGACCCAAATTGGCCAGGTGCGGGTGAAGCCTATGATGTTATCCAAAAAAATCCTGATTTGTTTGCCGCCGCTTTGCAAGAGTCATATCAATGGGCCAGGGAATCAAATGACGACAGCTGGATGGAGATGATAGGTGATTTATTGGGTAAAGATGAAAATAAGGATGAAAATAAGGATGAAGATGAGTGACATGCTGCGCTAGTGACCTGATACATCATCACTGCGCTGGGTACAGGCAGGCAAGGTAAACCAGAATACCGTGCGCACACCGACCTCGGATTCAAAGCCTATGTTGCCACCCATTTTTTCGACCAGGGTCTTGGTGATATTCAAGCCCAGGCCGGCACCACCCAGATTTTTTTCTCCATGCTCTTCTGCCTGGGCGAATTTTCCAAATATGCGCGTGCGGAAAACTTCAGGAATACCAGCACCGTGGTCTTCCACTTCTATTTTAAAAATCTCATCCTCATGCCTGATACGCACTTGTATTTTTTCATGTGCGGGTGAATACTTTGCAGCGTTTGACAAGAGATTGGCAAACACTTGCATGAGCCGGTCACTGTCACCCATGACCCAGGCAGATTTATGGCATTCGGTCAATACAAAGGAAGTCTGATGATCTTGCGCATAACTGGCATTGGCTTCTATCGCCTGCAATGCCAGGGCTACCAGGTCAACGCGCTGGATTTCGAAACGCATATGGCCAGTCGTGATTTTTTCCATATCCAGGATGTCATTCACCAGGCCGCTCAGGCGCTTGCTGTTATTGTGGGCGATGCGCACCAATTGCATGGCTTTGGGGCTAAGCTCGGTCAGCGTGCCAGATTCCAGCAAACCCAGCGCGCCACGTATGGAAGTAATTGGTGTGCGCAATTCATGGCTGACGGTGGAGATGAAGATGGCTTTCATATTGTCCATTTGCTTGCGCTCAGAGATATCGCGCGCAATGGTTGATGCCGCAACTATATGATGATCGCCATCATGTACCGGCGAGATGGCCACCGAGAGTTGAACCTTTTCACCATTCTTGCGCATGCCCGTCACTTCGAAATGACTGACGCGCTCGCCCTTGATAATATGATTCAGGCGGGCAATACCAGCCTGGAGATCGCTGTCGACATACAACAATCTGGTGGATCGCCCCTGTACTTCTTCAGCCCTATAGCCAAAGAGTTTTTCTGCGCCGCCATTCCAACTGGTGATAATGCCGCCCAGGGTTTCACCGATAATGGCATCGTCTGAGCTATCGATAATCGCAGAGAGTTGTGATAGCTTGGACGTCGCCTGCAATTGCCGTTCAAATTGCCTGACGATGACAGCGCCGAAAATCAGCAGTATCAGTATAAAGCCACCATTGCCTATGGCCTGGACTATAGCACTGGAACGCCATGCTTCCAGTACCTCTTCCTTGGATACGGCAGCCACAGCGATCAGGGGAAAATGCTCCAGCCTGCTATAACCGACTATACGTTCGATACGGTCAAGCTTGGAAGTGGTAGAAAATGTACCTGAACTTGTGGCATTGATCTGCTCCCGAAAGATCGGGGTATTGACGTATTTTTTACCAAGAGCGCTGACGATTAAAGGGCGACGCAGAATCAGGGTCCCATCGTCCGTCAGCATGGCAATGGAACCTTTTTTACCGAGATTGATGCTATTGAAGTATTTCAATAAAAAATCCACATCAACATGCGCCAGGACCATGCCGGCAAATTCATCTTTTTCATTATTCAGGCGACGCGACATCAAAAAAACCCAGCTGCCGTCCTGTATGACCCTGGCGGATTTGCTGATATACCAGTCACGGCTGTCATGCGTTTGATGATAGTTGAAATTATCGCGGTCCAGGTCGCTGATATGGGTAAAGTCTGCACTGCCCGATGCCATCAGTGTGCCGTCTGCAGCAATCACTGCCATCAATTTTAATTGCGGCAAATTGTTCATCTCGCGCTTCAATGATAACGAGAGTTTGTCGCGCTGGTGCAGATAGCTCCCATCCTGATCCAGCCTGTCCATGATGGAGAGAATGGCTGCATCGACTGCCTTGAGCGTATCAGCAGAATGTTGGGCCATGGCTTGTGCCAGGTTAGCCGCCGCCACATCACCAGCGTGCATCGCCATGTCATAGGTTTTCCACATTTGCCAGATGCTATTCCCGACCAAAACCGTACAAACCATTGCGATGAACACATACATGGCTAATTTAATGGGTGTTCGTTTTGCTGGTTTTGCTGTTTTCATACAGGAGCTGAAGCGGCAGAGGGATTCAGGATGTCGGCGATAGGTCTCATTGTATGTGGTCTGCTTTGTTTAGGCGAATGATTCACCTGTCTGTGGCTATCCCGATCAGAAAATTATTTGGCCATGTAAAAAAATCAGGTAAATGGTGATTTATACAATATCTGTATAAATCGCTTTGCCAGATTCTATATTTCCATTATTATTGAAATATAGAATTAATGGGATTTTTTTGATAAAAATGATGGAAACCAAAAAAGTATTATTGGCGCTGGCAGCACTGGCGCAAGAGTCGCGCCTGGCTTTGTTCCGTCTGTTGGTGCAGGCCGGGCCAGCCGGACTGGCCGCCAGCAAGATCGGCGAGCAATTGGGTATCCCACCGTCGTCGCTGTCTTTTCATCTGAAGGAATTAGCACATGCGGAATTGCTGGTATCACGCCAGGCTGGACGTTTCATCATCTATTCGGCAAATATGACGACGATGAACCAGATGCTGGGTTTCTTGACTGAAAACTGCTGTGGTGGCAATCCATGCACACCATTATCCTTGAAGCAATGCACGGCTACCGAATAATGATTCGACCACTCGCGCTTAACGATTTGAATTATCACTCATGAACATTCTGTTTTTATGCACTGGCAATTCTTGCCGTTCCATCCTGGGCGAAGCCATCTTCAATCACCTGGCCCCCGCTGGCTGGCAAGCCATGAGTGCTGGTAGCCAGCCTACGGGCCAGGTTCATCCGCGTTCTCTGGCATTACTGGCACGGGAAGGTATATCTACTGCGGGCTACTACAGTAAATCCTGGGACAATTTGCCAGCGACACCGGACGTGGTTATCACTGTTTGTGCCAGTGCGGCTGGTGAAACTTGTCCGGCCTATCTGGGACCTGTCTTGCGCACCCATTGGGGGGTGCAAGACCCAGCGCATGCAACAGGCACGGATGCCGAAATCGATGCGGCCTTCAAGACAGCCTATCTTATCTTGCGCGCCCGCATCGTGGCGCTGTTTGCGTTGCCGCTGGAAAGCCTGGTGCAAGACAGGCAGCAATTCAAGCACGCACTCGATCAAATAGGTATGCATGTGGGAGTCGAGCTATCATGAGCATGGCAAAACGCCTGGTCGCTGAGGGATTAGGCACAGCATTCCTGCTGGCTGTAGTGGTTGGTTCCGGCATCATGGCCGAGCGCCTGGCTGGCGGCAACGTGGCGCTGGCTCTGCTGGCAAATTCACTGGCCACAGGAAGCGGTTTAATCGCCCTGATCCTGGTGTTTGGCCCCCTTTCTGGTGCGCACTTCAATCCGGCGGTGACACTATCCGAAGCACTGCAAAAGAATATATCCGGCAAGGAGGCACTACCCTATATCCTGATACAAGTGCTGGGTGCATTTGCCGGTGTCGCTGCAGCCCATGGCATGTTTGACTACCCGCTGTTCTTGGCCTCTGAGCACGTGCGCACGGGCATGGCGCAATGGTGGAGCGAGTTTATCGCCAGCTTTGGCCTGATCGCCGTCATCATCAGCTGCACCCGCAGCCGTCCGGCAGTAACACCATTTGCAGTAGCAGCCTATATCACGGCAGCTTACTGGTTCACCTCTTCAACGTCTTTCGCCAATCCTGCTGTTACCCTGGCACGCGCTGCCAGCAATACTTTTGCCGGCATACGGCCCATGGATACACCAGGCTTCATCATCGCCCAGGTATTGGGTGCAATTGCTGCAACAGCAGTATTTTGCTGGCTGTATCCGCTGAAACAAAAAGACGCTGCCAACGTTTAAATTTTGGATAATGTTATGTCGATTACCATCTACCACAATCCCGACTGCGGCACTTCGCGCAATACCCTGGCCCTGATACGCAATAGCGGTGTCGAGCCTGAGATCGTTGAATACCTGAAGCAAATGCCAGGCAAAGCGAGGCTGCAGAGTTTGATTGCAGCGATGCACATTCCAGTGCGTGAACTCTTGCGTAAAAAGGGAACGCCATACGAAGAACTGGGGCTTGACGACAGCAAATGGACGGATGATGAACTCATCAACTTCATGGTCGAGCATCCCATACTGATGAATCGCCCTGTTGTCGTCACGCCATTAGGAACTAAGCTTTGCCGCCCGTCGGAGGCTGTGCTGGATATCCTGCCATCGCCACAGCAATCTGAATTTACTAAAGAAGATGGTGAGAAAGTCATTGATGCGGAGGGCAATCGTGTTCACAAAGAATGATATGCCCAGCCTGCGCCCGGACTTGTTCAAACAAGCTGACATGGAACAATTGTTTTCTCCAGCACGCGCCAGCCATGCACCACGTTTTTTGCTGCTGTATGGTTCTTTGCGTGAACGTTCATACAGCAAATTGCTGACGCTGGAAGCAGCACGCTTGTTGCAAGCCATGGGCGCCGAAACCCGTGTCTTTGATCCGCACGGTCTGCCATTACCGGATGAAGTACCTGACACCCATCCCAAAGTGCAGGAATTACGTGAACTGGCATTATGGGCTGAAGGCATGGTGTGGACTTCGCCAGAACGGCATGGGGCGATGACCGGCATCATGAAGGCGCAAATAGACTGGATACCTTTGTCGGTCGGCGCAGTTCGCCCTACGCAGGGCAAGACGCTGGCAGTGATGGAAGTCTCTGGCGGTTCGCAATCGTTTAATGCCGTCAATCAAATGCGTATACTAGGGCGCTGGATGCGCATGCTCACGATCCCGAACCAGTCATCGGTAGCGAAAGCCTTTCTGGAATTTGATGAAGCCGGCCGCATGAAGCCCTCTTCTTACTATGACCGTGTAGTCGATGTCATGGAAGAGCTGATGAAGTTCACCCTGCTGACACGCGATGTCGCCCCCTACCTGGTGGACAGATATAGCGAGCGCAAGGAAAGCGCGGAGGAATTGGCCAAGCGTGTCAATCAGCGCAGCATATGATAGCTCTCAGGCCATTCGCCATTCATGGGCAAATGGCTAGCTTTGCCCAAGTCACGCATCGCGACTTCATTTTGCGTATTGCCATGCAGAATCTGGTTTTCCAGTCGACATGTTTTTCTGCAGCATTTCAGCATCCATATCATCACCCATCACTCTTGCTCCCGAATCAGGGAACCTGAATTCAATTGCCAGGCCAGTTACCATCCCAAGCCGGGTAAGCAACCTGGCCCCTGGGGAAGGTAGAAATGCAAAAACTGCTTGAGACTTGCAGTCACTCTGAGTAGTCAGTTTTTGCAGGGAAATTCCATTTGCCACAAGATAGTAATAAATTGTTACGCAATTCGACCTTGACAAATCTTAATAATAAATTAACCTTAAATTATTGACATGCAAATAAAGTAATAAGCATATGTAATAAATTCTCTCGCCTGTAAAACCAACTCCCCAAATTTTTAAAAGGTGTCGAGCCAGCTTCCAGCTAGCCCGTAGCGGATTATCGTCGCCAATTTTTAAAGCGAAGACGAGAAATTGCTTGTGCATGATGAATTTTTAAACGCGTGATCTTGCTACATCGGTCAGGCGTGTCGTAGCTGCAAGGCAGAGGCATGGCTTCTACCAAGTGAGTATTGTTGTCCAAAATTTCCTGAAAACCTGTACCAGGGATTTCAAAAGCCTGTCCCTGATGCGGATTTCAGCTTCAACCGTATGGAGAACTGTGATGGCGAAAGAAAAGAATTTTGTAGAAGTACTGGCAGCAGATCCGGCCAATGTTCCCGATGTGATTTTGCTCAATGGCTTTGTGGGCAACTCTGGACTGGAAGGCTATACCCGCCTGTATCTGAATGCGGTACTGAATGAATATTATGAAATCCCCGCAGAGGCGATTTTGCACACGGCAACAGCGTCCGCCACGGCCAATCATCCACTGGAAACTGCCTATGTCTGGATCAAGGCCGATGCTGAGCTGATACGCAAAGGCAAGAGTGTGGCCGACACCAAAATTTGTTTCTTCAACGGCCCCATACAAAGCGGGCAAGCGGCCGCCAATGCTGCCCAGGCTACCGTTACCGGCGGCCCCACTGGCGTATTGAACTGCACGCAAGCCGCGGCTGTATGCGGCAATACGGCATGGCCAGGTTGCCCACCCAATTGAAATATTCGTGATGTGAAGGGCCGCTGTTTTACAGGCCTTTTTCTCATGCGAATGTGTGAAGAATGGCGCAAGCATTGTCACTTTACGGTGACAAGAAATGCTGCCATGAGTTTGTTCCCTTGTTTTTCCTATCGTTCATGAAATGTAGTGCCACTCTTAGGAGAGTTTGCTATGACTACTCAATTTCCGAATTGCCCGATACACACAGTAATACTGCCACAATGCACACCACATACCGTGCTGCCACAGTGCCTGCCACAAACATCACCTGTCATCTGCCATCAATTCACGGTACCACCACAATGCATCCCCCCGACTTCACCGGCGATTTGCCATGTGACTCAGCCGCCACAATGCTTTCCACCGACTATCGTTGCGCAGATTTGCCATCCCACCATTCCTGCGATTTGCCATTTCACGCAGAATCAACCTCAGTGTGGCATACAATGCGTGGCTGCTACCCAGCACATCCCGCTGCCTACGACGATTAACACAACCATCGTTCAACAACCCCAGACACCAGTCTTGCAAGGTGGCCTGGCTGCCCAGGCACCTGCACAAGCCCAGAATTTCGCCGCAGCACCTGCACAATTTGCAGCGCAGGCCAATGTAGGCCCTACCGGTGTACAACATTGCACAGCAACACCACAATTTTGCGGCAATACGGCTTGGCATGGTTGCCCTATGCCTGGCCCTACTGGCGTACAACATTGCACGGCTGCACCTCAGTTCTGTGGCAATACTGCATGGCATGGTTGCCCTCTGCCTGGCCCTACTGGTGTACAACATTGCACAGCTGCGCCTCAATTCTGCGGCAATACGGCTTGGCATGGTTGCGCACCACAACAGGCACAATTCCCTGTCCATCCAACCACCCACCCTACTGCCAATACCCATTGCTTCATTTGCCCACCATTCACCATTGATGCGCAGCAGGCTGCACCACAAGCACAGGCAATGAATCCTACAGCAGCTACCCATTGCTTTGTGTGCCCTCCACATACACTGGAAGCACAACAGGTAGGCCCGACTGGCGTACAGCATTGCACAGCAGCACCGCAGCTTTGTGGACATACCGCTTGGCCAGGTTGCCATCAACCGCTGTCGGCTCCGCCACATTGCCCTACAGTTGCGCCAGTTTGCCCACCGCAAACAATAGCACCGACACATCTGCTGGGTTGCACTTGCCTGCCTATGACGGTGGGCCCGGTAATGACAGTACCTGGATTTTGCTAACAGAGAACCATAGCAAATTCGAGAAGTACTGAGCAGTTTGACCAGCGCAACAATCACGGTCGGGACATTGTCCCGACCGCGGGCTGGTTCATCCTTTGTAAACCCCAGGCGCAAGTTTTTGCACCTGGGGTTTCGGCATACTGGCAAGCCATTTGGTTTGCCGCAATACCAGGAGTAATCAGGAATGTTTTTGACCGCTTCCAATATGGCCCACTATCTGCTGGCACGTGGCACGCTCCCACCGGCTGTTGTCGTCGATGGAGATTTTATGGTGGTAGAAGCAGGCCGCCGCAATCGCAATTACAAGATCATACGGCGCGACGGCAGTGGCTTGTTCGTCAAACAAATCAAGGAAGTCGAACCCATGGCGATCTCCACCATGCAGCGTGAAGCTGCCTGTTACCGCATGGCGCAAAAACCAGGTTATGAAGCGCTGGCAAATTTGATGCCACACTTTGTTGATCATGATGCAGCCCGTCATTGCCTGACCATAGCCCTCTTGCCTGGTGCTGAAAACCTGACTGAATTTCATGGCAGCAGAAAAATATTCCCGGCTGAAGTCGGCAAGATGCTGGGGACCGCCCTGGGAAGTTATCACCAGACCTTGCGCGGCAAGACTTTACTCACTGAGGATTTGAGCAACTTCCCACGCATGGCACCCTGGATTTTGAATTTCCATCAAACCAGCTTGATGGCAAACAACACCTTGAGCGGTGGTGTGCAACAGCTGGGAGCCATCATCAGGCAATATCCTGACCTGCAAGAAAACCTGACACGGCTGGCACAGGGCTGGCGCTATGACAGCATTATCCATGGTGATATGAAATGGGATAACTGCGTGGTCTATCCTGGTGCTGACGGTGAACTGGCTTTTCGCATCATAGACTGGGAACTGGTCGATTATGGCGATGCCAGCTGGGACATAGGGGCAGTATTGCAAGCCTATCTGACTTCGTGGATTTATTCCATGCCCTTGCACATGGATTTCAATCCAGCCAGTTTTGTCGACAAGGCGAACTTTCCGCTGGAGGGCATGTATCCTGCCATCCACGCTTTCTGGCGCAGCTATATACAAACGGCAGGTATAGAAAAATCACAGGCTCCGGCCTATCTGTTGCGCAGCATGGAATATGGTGCTGCACGCATGGTGCAAACTGCTTTTGAATCCCTGTATTACTCGCCCAGCATGAGTAATCATGCGGCAATCTTGTTACAGGTCAGTCAAAATATTTTACGCAATCCGCACCAGGCCGCTTCTGCCCTGCTGGGATTTGGCGGGGAGCTGCAATGAGCGATACATCCTTACATGAAGAATTGCAGGGCATCTACGCCGCCTTGCAGATACACTCACAATATAGCTATGCCCTGGGTAATAGTGCGCCCTTGCCTGTTACACCAATCATGTCCGCTGCATCATCAACTGGTCAAATAAATCCTGTCGCGGCCCTGATCGCGTCCATCAATACCAGCCTGTATGGCATGTACTATGTACGTGATATTGCGGACGAAGCCATGCTGCCTTCGCAAAGCCTGGTGCCTAACCTGAGCCAGGCCAACCAGACACCAGACCGCTGGGACCCCGGCTGGAAAATTTATCAGCAGAGTCCCGATGGTCGCGTCATGATACAAAAAGGTGAGCGCAGCCGTACCGCAGTGGCGGGTGAATATGCCGCCAATAAGTGGCCGGGCATGACAGCAGTGGCGGGTGATCTGGTGAACTTGCGTGTCTATCCCGGCACGGCCGATATGCAGCAAGGTTTTTACTATGCCTTTGGCAGCAATCTGTCTGATCAGTTTGATGATTATGAACTGATACGTTTTTACTTCAACGTACCTGCCCATGCAGCAGCAGAATTGCTATATGGCCTGACCGCACAGCTGAACCGTTATGCCCTGCCCTTCCGTTACAAAACCCTGGTGGATGCCAGCGCTTATCGCCGTGCGGATGCCGCTGTGTTGTACATCGCCAAGCGTCACTACCCCATGGTAGCGGCACTGATGCTGGATTTGCATGCCAGCCTGGGCAGCAAGCTGCGCACCGTCACACCTATGTTTTGCAAAACCCTGGTGGACGGCATAGGCGTGGCAGAAGAACCTGGCACAGGAGAGAGCTTTGGCATGCACAGATGCAGACTGATGGCCGAAGGCATGGTCGATGCCTGGCTGGCCGGCTCACAAAGCAGGGAGGCAAGGGCAGATGCCGTGCAAAAACGCTTTGCTGCCAATGGCATCGATATGCACACCCCCTATCTGAATCGTTATTCAGTCAATTTATTTGAAGCAGCAATATTTACCGGAGGTTTGCACCTATGAATGCACCGCTGAACGCACCGTTGGATGCATCGCTGGATGCACCAATAATTGCACCAATAAATTCTTACAAGGAAGTTTATCTCGACGTCGCAGACCGTATAGGCCGCAATCTATGTCGTGATGCCATCTGGGATGGCGCACGCTGTAACTGGCTGGGCTGGTCCATGGAAGCAGTAAATCAAAACTGGGTGCCAGCTTACCGCTCCTTTGCTGGTGACCTATATGCAGGCACTAGCGGTATTGCCCTGTTCCTGGCAGAGCTATATCAGTTCAGCGCAGACAAGCAACAAAAACGGGTACTCGAAGGGGCATTGAACCAGGCCCTGTCGCTATCAGACAAAATGCAGGGCGCAGCGCGTAATGGTTTCTATGCGGGCAGCAGCGGCTTTGCCTATGTACTGGTACGCATAGGCAGATTATTACAAAACGACGCCCTGATCGCCCGTGGCCTGCAAGAAATGACCAGCCTGACACACCAGGCACCCGATGCTCTGTTCATCGATGTCATCGGCGGCAGTGCCGGTGCCATACCAGCCATGTTGAAACTGGGGCTGGAGCACCAGCGCCCTGACTTCATCGCCCTGGCGCAAACCCACGGTGATTATTTGCTGGCGCATGCCAGCAAGAGTGATGCAGGCTGGTCTTGGGAAACCATGCATGTACCAGGGCAAAAACACCTGACCGGGCATTCGCATGGCGTGGCAGGCATCGTCACTGCCCTGCTGGAACTGTATCGCGCCACGGGTGAAAAGTGCTACCTCGATGCTGCCAATGAAGGCTTGCGCTATGAGCGCGGCCTGTTCAGCGCCCAGCATAATAACTGGCCAGATTTACGCATCATGGATGCCAGCCAGACTGATGCCCCACCTGTCTACAACCTGGCCTGGTGCCATGGTGCACCCGGCATAGGCTTGTCACGCCTGCGCAATGTAGCCCTGATGCCGGATGATGTCATGCTCATGCAGGAATTGCATGCCGCCATACAGACCACCGCCAACTCCCTGATGGCACCCTGGGTGCATGGCATGGGTAATTTCTCTTTGTGCCATGGGGCTTGTGGCAATGCCGATTTGATGATCATGGCAGGACAATATCTGCAGCGCCCAGACCTGAGCCAGATCGCTGAGAAGGTAGGACAGGAAGGCTGGCAACATTACAGCCAGTCAGACATGCCCTGGCCTTGCGGTGTGGCAGGCGCAGGAGAAACACCAAACCTGATGCTGGGAACGGCGGGGATAGGGCACTTTTATCTGCGCTTATATAATCCTGAGGCCGTGCCGTCAGTATTGATTGTGACGCCGCCGGAGAAGGTGGGGTAGTGAAGCAGGTAGCTTCGTAGGTTGGGCCGGGCCTCGCTAGGCTACGCTTCGTAGGTTGGGCTACGCTTTACCAGCCCAACACTCAGCGTTTAAATGACGTATACGTTTATCACAGGCCTAGTGTTGGGCTGATACCCCGTAGCCCAACCTACACAGAGCCGAATCACGGAGCTATACGCGAACGACGATACTGAGACCAACTGCAATTCTATATTCAATAAAAAAACTCCAACACCGCCTCTGGCGATGATGGAGTTTTTTCTTACGCCTTACAGCAAACGACTATAGTAAGCCACTTCTGCTTTCAGGCGTGCCAGTTCAGCCTGGTCGCCACGGGCTACTGCGTCTTGTATGGAGACGCCATACAGGGCTTGTGGTGGCAAACCCTTGGCTTTCAGGGCGCGGTCCAGTGTTGGCAGCAGGCGTTCTATGGCAGCAGCAGCGGTCAGGTAGTCGAGTGCCTGGTCGCGGATGGCCGACATTTTGCCGACATCACCGCTGGCGATAGCGTCATGCATGGGGACGGCATACAAGGCGGCGAGAGGGGTAGCGTGTGTAGGGGAAGCCATACATACTCCTTTAGTAAATGAATGAATAAATTAATTAGTTCGTGGGCCCAGCCAACGATCTTGCTGGCAGGCAGGTCAGAAAAAATATCCTCATCAGCACTCTCTTCAAATCCCGGCAAGCAAAGACAGGGCTGACGGGTTTGATGCTCAGGCGGTGCTGGTTAATACTTGCAGGCGATCAAGTACGCTCTTGAGTTCAGTCATGACGGCTTGCCGTCTGGCTTCTTCAATCGCATATTTTTGTGCAGCAGTGGCAATATCGGCACGGCAATGCGGGCAAGTGACTTCGTCCGGCCAGATGTATTCATTGCAGTTACGGCACAGTGACAGTTCCGGCAAGGGTGCACTGCTGGTACGTTCAGCTACCCGCGGTGCTGGTGCGACTTCTTCTGGCAAGATTTCCCTGCCCGGTATGGCTTCTTCATACAATTCAAATCTGCCTATGGCAAAAGGCTTGTCAGGCGCTGGTGCCACTTTGCGGATTTTTTCATGAATGCCACGTTTCTCCAGCTTCAGTGCGCGGTAATGGCAATAGGGATTATTGCCAGGTTTGCCGAACAGAGAATCTGAAGTCCAGGTACAACCACCACGACAGACATCGGCGTAGTAGCAGGTACGGCAATGGCCCCACAATGAATCGATATTGCGCATGCGGCCAAAGTGCAGGGCTTCGGAAGTGTTCCACAATTCTGCCACGGCACTGTCACGGACATTGCCGCCGCCATAGGTTTCCGTCGCCAGTGAAGGGCAGCCCTTGATGGTGCCATCGGCTTCCAGGCCGATGACGTTCTGGCCCGCAGCGCAACCTGTCCAGTGCAGGGTTTCATCTCCCAGGCCACGCCAGTGATGCTCGAAGGGGCCGAAGTAACCGAGGTTATTGCCAAAGGTCAGCAACAAACCGCGTTGCTGGCCTTCATGATAAAGACGGTTCAGCAAAGGCATGAGTTCAAGCACGCGATGCGGTTGCAGCAGCAGGTGATCATTCTCTACTGCATTACCCATGGCCACGGTGATCTGCAGTTGCCAGTGGGTAGCGCCCGCTTCTATGATGCGGTTGAACAGCGGCTCCAGCTGGGGTATGGTTTCTGCCCCTATCTGGGTATTGCAGCTGACACCCAGGCCCAGGGACTTGGCGGTTTCCATGGCACGCAGGGCATCATTCCAGGAGCCGATGACGCCGCGCACCTTGTCGTGATAATCCTTCATGCCATCAATGGAAACGCCTATGCCAAACAAACCGGCCTGTTTGCCAGCCTCCAGCCTGGCGGTATTGAGATTGCGCGCGCCAGTCTGCATGCCTACCCGTATGCCGTGCCCGGCGATGCGTTCCACCAGTTGCAACCAGTCCTTGCGCAAGAAGGCTTCTCCACCGATGAGTGTGATTTCTCGCGTGCCCAGGGCGGCCAGTTGATCGATCACAGATAAGGCTTCTTCGGTAGAGAGTTCACCAACCCTGCGCTTGCCTGCACGTGAACCGCAATGACTGCATTTCAAATTGCAGGCGAGTGTAATTTCCCACACCACATGCACAGGGGTATGGCCATTGAGGTCAGAGAGGGTGCGCGCCCTGGCGGGTTCGGATACGAGAGTTTGTTCCATGCTTGGCTCCGTGAGCGTAGGCCAGCAAGCTGGCACCTGGGATGAAAATGAGAGCTGTTTATTTGCCGACGTTGAGTTGCGCCAGCAGGCTTTGGGCATAAGCCTTTAAACGGTCTACTTCGGCATGATCGCCACGGGCCTGAGCGTCTTGTATGGCCACGCCATAAGGGGTCACAGGATGGAAAGCACTGGCACCACCGAGCAAATTATTGTAAGTGGTCAACTCGGTTTTGAGACGGGCAATTTCAACCGCATCACCACGAGCCACGGCATCTTGTATGGTCACGGCGTACAGTGGGCGTATCACGCCACCCTTGCTCTTGATGGCACTTTCCAGTTCGGGCAAAAGACGGGCAACATCAGCAGCGGCAGCCAGATGGCTGAATGCTGCTTCACGCGCAGCACTCAATTGGGCCGCATCCCCACTGGCAATCGCATCGCTCATAGCCACGGCATACATGGGATGGATAGTGCCAAAAGTCTCTTTATTGGTAGTCATGAATTACTCCTTTAAATGATGAGTCTGATTGTGCGTTTGTTGGGTTTGGTGAAACTGCCTGCTATCAATATGGCAAGCTTAATTAGTATATTTTCAATTATTCAAAAGTCAATGTCATTGTTATTTTTTTAATTTCAAAGTATGCCAGAGTGGCTGATTTATAATCCCCATCTCCGGCACAACAAGACAAACTTGAACATGCATATTGCAAAAATCAGTGGAACCGAAGGCTATGCAGAGATGGCAGAGTTCCTGGTGCAACAGTGGCAGGACATTTCCTTCGAGCAGCATCACGCAATGATCCTGCATTTACTACCGCTCGCTCCCAGCAGGGTGCTGGATCTGGGTTCAGGCATAGGCTCTGATGCTGCGGCATTTGCTGCCATGGGACACAGTGTCGTCGCCGTAGAGCCAACCGAGGAGTTGCGACTGCCTGGCATTGCTTTACATGACACGCCAAGCATCACTTGGCTAGATGACAGCCTGCCTGACTTGCCTGTGGTCCAGGCAAGAAAAGAGACTTTCGATCTCATCATGCTGAGCGCCGTGTGGATGCATCTTGATGCAACACAACGCCAGCGTGCCATGCCCAAGCTGGCAGGCTTGATGAGTGAATCAGCCAGCCTGATACTGTCACTGCGACATGGTCCCATCCCTGCAGGGCGACGCATGTTTGATGTCAGCACAGAAGAAACCATAGAGCTGGCTGCCGCGCAAAATCTGCTACCCATCTTAAACGTACGGACTGCCTCCCTACAGAAAGTCAACCAGCAAAATGCTGTCATGTGGACACGACTGGCATTTCGCCGTGCCTCAGCATAGCGTAACAAAGATACATATCATATTGACCATATTTATCTTTTGTGAAACACTGATCTGCATAGATTTACATCCCTGCTCATATCTCAGGCTCCACACATGGCAAACCCACATTCCTTCACCCTGGCATTTCACCTTGTCCAGCAAGCATGTGCTTCCAGCATCATCTTGCGTGGCTTGAATAATCCACGCGGCATCAAGTGCAAACAGGATGGCAGTTTGCTGCTGGTGGAGGCAGGTAGTGGTGATGCAGAACAAGTGTTCTCTGGCCGACTATTGCAGTTCAAACCGGACGCTGAAGGCAGCTATACAAAATGCGAAGTTCTCGCTGATGGTTTTCGCTCCATGAATATGCAGGCACGTATGTGCAGGGATGAAATATTTGGCCTGGCGGATATCGCGTATGGGGATGGCCGGTGGTTATTGAGCCAGACTGATTATGTATCCGGTTCACGCATACTGGATTTAAGCAGCTTGCCGCCTCAGCCTGTCGTCCATAGCCGTGGCAATCTGAATGCACTGTGCTACCACCCGCAAAGACAAAGCTGGCTGACGGTAAAGCCGGATAGTAACCAGGCGATAGAATTCAAAGATGGCCAGCCAGAAGCCGTGGTCGGCGTTTTGCCTGACTTGTCTGGCGGCCAGCATGCAGTGCCGGTGATGGTGATACTCGATCAAAGCTGGCAACAAACTGATGGTCAGCAACCAGTATTGATTTCCCTGTTCTCCGGCGAGTTGCAGGGCGATGCCAGCAAGACGGGCATACATTTTGAAAAAGGCGTCAGCAAGATCATCAGGCTGGATCTGGAAACAGGTATAGTCAGCACCGTGATAGATGGCCTGACCCTGGCGACAGGCATGGCTTTTACTGAACAAGGGCAATTGCTGGTACTGGAATTATGCGAGGATTTTTTAGAAGCCATGCCTGCAGAAGAAATACCGCAAACTGCCTGGCATGGTGGCTTCAAACGCTATTCTGGCCGCCTGCTGTGCTGCGATCTGGAAAAGCAAAGCGTGACTTGCCTGGCCACGCATCTGGATACCCCATCCAATTTATGTGTGGCAGGCAATGTAGTCTTCATCAGTGAGGGCATGGGCTTGCCCGGCCGCCCGATTGCCAATGCCGATGGGGCTACTGTAGCGCTGGAAGGCTATGTACGCAAACTAAGCCTGCCAGCCGGCCTATAAATTAAACCGCTTGCAGGCGCGAAGTCAGCTCAGCCAGTTTATCGGGGAAAGGTGCTTGCGCTACCCACTCCGCAGGGTCGCCTTCTTTTTGCCAGGCAAAACCAACCACCGCCATGACATCCCCTGCCTTGCTCAGCAGGGGGATGGCAATGGCTGCCTGGGCACCAACTGCCTTGGCACCGGGACGTATATTGCCGCTTTTATCATCTTGCAAATTGCAGGTTTGCACTGGTGCCTTGCTCAACTGCGCAGCCCCCGCCATGCCCTTGCCATGGCTGACATGGGCAACGATGGCGAGCACAGGTTCAGGTATGCGCAAGGCAGCACTCAGGTACAAGTCTTCACCGCGTTGTATGTGTATGGTGCCAGCGGCTGCATCCAGATTGGCGATGCTGTCTTCCAGCCATTGCTGGTGCTCGGTGTTTTTTTCAAACATGGTGATACTCCTTGTTTTTATCAATTGCTTTATCAATTCTTCTATCAATGTGACACTTGCAGCAGTTCTTGCCAGCTTAAGTCTTTCGCTGCCGTGAGCAGATTTTCTTTCTGACACAGCCTATGGATTTTGCCGTCCTTGCCAGCCTCGGTCGGCAGGCTTTTTGCAATGGCCAGCTTTTCTTCCATGCAGCCCTGCTCAAGAGCACGCAGTAGTTCTGGTTCACCAAGCAAGGCCAGTTGCGGCGTTACACAACGCCATAATTCAGGGTTGATGGCACGCCCCGCCGCCCAGCGCTCATGGGCCAGGTCGATGAGGATGTTCGCCAGGGCAGGATTATTCCTTTGTTCCAGACCTTGCACTGGCCACAAGGGACTGTCGAGAAAAAAACATTTGACCACCATCTGGTTCCAGGCAGCTTCATCAAATTCCTGCATGGGATAGGGATTGCGATGGGCCATGGCTTCAAAGATGGGGCGCATGCTGGAACGTATGGCTTCTCGCGCGCGATGCTCTATCGCCCGGGCTGCAGGATAAAGAGGAAAACCGGAATACAGGGCAATCAGTTCATTGATTTCTGCACTGTCGGCGATGTTGTCAAGTTGCCTGGCAAATTGTGCATCGTCACCAGAATAACTGGCGAGCAGAAAGGCCACCCTGGCTGCAAGATCCGCACTCCAGCCCGATGGATCAAAACCTGGGCGCAGTGCATGCGCCGCCGCCAGTTCTTCACTGTTCAGGTTCAAATCAGACTTGCCCAATTTGCGCGCCGCCATGCCCATGGCCTTATACACATCACGTTCTTGTTTTGCCGTACTGATTTGCTGGCATTGCAGGCGGAACCAGAACAAGGCTTCTGGCGTGCTGCGGGGAGCTATCCAGCTATCCAGTTGTGCCAGGGCGGCAGCGGTAGGGGCCAGTGCCTGCATTTCTTGCAGCGATGGATGTCTCATCTTGACTCTCCTCAGGTTTTGGCTCAAGTGCCTGGTATGACGCGCTGCAAGACCCTGGTCATGACAAAGGCGAACAGGCAAAATGCCACGGCGGCCACATCGCCACCAGCAATGGCGATCACCACAGCATCCAGCAGTGAAGTTGCAGCAATCAATTGCGCCACCGCTTTGGGGACTGCACCCGCTATATGCCGCGTAATCAGCAAACGTACGGCGATGATGTCAGCCACAATCAGTGCCAGCAACATCAATAAAGGCAAACCACCGTCCGCCCAGCTATTCACTGAGCGACTACCGTACAAGAGCACAGGCAAAGCCAGGATCAGCAAGGGCCACAGGCTGCCGAGGCGATTCAGGCTTTCCTGTTTTGCTGCATAAGTCAGGCCCACGACATGTGCCCAGATAGCCAGTGCTGCCAGCACTACCGTAGCATTCACCAGCACAGTATTTTTCAGAAAATGATCGTCGACCACATTACCGGTAATGACCATAGCGCTGGCCGCTGCTGCAAAATACACCAGGGCACGACACAGGCCCATGATAAGCGGGCTGAAAGGATTGCCCTTGTGCCAGACGTTGTAGAGCAAGATGGTGGCGGCCAGCGCACAGCCACAAACTATCGCCCAGGTGCCGTAATAACTGATTATGGCAATGCCTGCGACTTGCAAGACAAAGCCGATGGCAAACACTGCTCTTGCGCTGATCTGGCCAGAAGGGATAGGCCGCCCCGGTCTTTCGCGGGCATCGATTTCACGGTCAAAGGCATCATTCAGATACATGCCTGCACAATAGAATGCCGATATCGCCAGCATGACCAGAAAGGTATGCACAGCAGACAAGGGGCGACCAGTAATGCTGCTGGCGACGATGGTTCCTGCCAGCACATTGGTCCATACCGTCGGCAGGTTGGATACCCGGCCCAGGCGCAAATAAATGCCCATGCGGCTATTGTTCATCACCAAGGTATTCATGTCAGTAGCTCTTTCATGATAAAACCCAATTCACGCGCAATGGCATGGGCTTTGGATTCGGATTTCAAATGCGGTGGCAAGACATCCCAGGTATAGGTTTCCACTTCCAGATGGCTGGAAAAACCTTGTCTGCGCATCGCTTGCAGCGTTGCATGCAAATCGGCCCTGGTCGATCCCAGTTGTCCATCACTGTCCCAGAATATCGGTACATGACAATGCACCCGCCACTCACCATCGGCCAGACCAGCCTGATATGCAGCCAGTGCATCAGGCAGGTCGGTATAACGCTGCAAGCCATGCTGATTTTGCACAACCACCTGGTGCAGATAGACGCCGTCATCAAAGCGTCGCAATTCATCCAGCATATCGGCATGCATGACAGGAAGGCGCAAGGCGCAGGATAGTTGTATCTTGGGGATGCGTATGCCCAGCTCAGTCAGGGTTTGCATGGCACTGACCGGGTCTTCAAATTCAACAGCGGCGTGACAGATGTCATAGCAAACCCCGAGATGGCGACGCATCAGCCGGGTGGCTCTTGCCTCACTGCTATCGCATAAATCAGCCAGCCTGGCGATAGTGTCGGCGGCCCATAACTGGCCACAAAAAAATGCCGTGGTCTCGGCCATGGTTTCCAGAAAACAGCAGGGTTCTGGCTCCAGCGCCAAGGCTATGCATTTACCTGTGTCCTGCTCCAGTTCAGCCAGCATGGCAACGGCAGCGACCAATTGCTCAAGTATCTGTTCTTGTACCCCTACTGCATGTGCTTCTGATTTATAGGCACCGGGCACGGTGGAAATACTGCCTTCCATCTCCTCAGGTAAAAGCTCGGCAAGGATATAGGCGCATTGCCTGGTATAGCGCAAACGCTCACTATCTCGCCAGTCTGGCAGATAGACTTGCTCTTTGACCCTGAGGCCATGAAACGGCCCGTAAGGAAAGGCATTGATGGTGAAGACATAGGCACCCAGGCGTGCCAGTTGTGCTTTGAATTCCTGCAAGCTGGCGGGATTGATGAGGCTGTCGGCTGCTTGTGCAGACAGGCGCAAGCCTATACCAAAGGCCTGATCCTCAAGCAGTTCAAGCTTTTTTCTGAGCACAGGTATGGTTTCATCAAGACTGGCGCGCACTTCATCCCAGCTTTCACCCGCATGAATATTCGTGCAGTAAGTCAGATGCACGTTTTGCGATGGCAGGGATAATTGCATGTCAGTCCCTGCCCGTCATGACCACCGGGTTTACATAGAGGCTCTGCAACCAGTCTATCGCTGCACGCACCAGCACTGCATCCATCTCATGCACCTCTACACCGCTACCTATGGCGGCCAGCAGGGTAATGGTCAGCTCGCCTCCCAGATGTTCACGGAATTCTTTCAATCCTTGCAGCACCATCAGTTCACCGTGTGCATCTTGCGCGAGTAATTGGGTATGCCACAATTCAAAGCCTAGTTGCGTCAGCAGTTTGTGGATGCGGGCATCCTCACCAACCGGTAGCAGGCCTGCCAGGCAGGAATAGCGGGCATCCAGCGCCAGGCCTATGGCAACTGCTTCACCATGCGAGAGCGCATGGGCAGTCAGGCGTTCGAGTTTATGGGCAACCCAGTGGCCATAATCCAGCGGCCTGGCCGAGCCGCTTTCAAACGGGTCACCACCATGGGCAATCTGGTGCATGTGCAGACTGGCGGAACGGGTGATGACGGCACTCAGCACAGTGCTGTCAAATGCTGCCAGCACTGGCAATTGTTTTTCCATCATGAGGAAAAACGCATGGTCGCGTATCAATGCAACCTTGACAGCTTCTGCCAGCCCGGCGCGTTTTTCTCGCTCAGGCAAAATATCAATGAAGCGCGCATCATTGATAACAGCCCAGGGCGGAGCAAACGTGCCTATCAGGTTTTTTTGCCCCTGCCAGTTAACCGCATTCTTAACGCCTACGCCGCTATCATCCTGCGCCAGCACCGTGGTCGGAAAGCGTATATGGCGCACACCGCGATGGAAGATGGCAGAGGCATAACCCACTGCATCCAGCACTGCCCCGCCGCCGATGGCGATGGAATAGGAATGTCTGTCTATGGCGCGCTCTGACAAGGCCTGCAATAGTCTTTCAACCAGGCTTGCATCATTCTTGCAGGATTCACCGCCAGGTAACATGAAGATGTCACCTATCAATTCCATGCTTTCATGATGAAAGCGCAGGTAGGCAAGTATCTGTTCGACCAGGCCAGGCATGGCCCTGGCCACGCCTTCATCCAGGAAGATGGCCAGCCTGTGCCTGCGCTGTGGTTCTCGCAAGCTTACTACCGCACGGAAGTCAGGATTGGCAATATCAAAGGCATCGCGGGTGGATACTACCGGAAAAGAATAATCGACGCGCACATGCTGCTGCTGCCAGCCAGTGCGAGTGCTTGCTGGTACTAGCACTTCCAGATCGGGCAAGCGATTTAGTTCAGCCAGTTTCACAATGCATCCTTTCCTGATTTATCCACACCTTCATCGCTTATCCTTGGAAAGATGGCTGTAAGCCGGATGCGGCTGCGTCGCAGCGCCGGGACAATTTTGCGTAAGCCATATGCAAGCCTGACTAGTACCCTACAAACGCCCTATCAAGCACCCTATCTAACATTCCCTTAAAACCCGGAATTTACATTGCAGAAAACATAATTACCAATATTGAAACAATGGTGCAAAATATGCAATAGCCTTCCAGCATCTTTTCTTGAAATATCTTTTTCACACAACATTTCTCTTTAAGAAATACTTTATAGCAAGGAGCTATTGCGCAAAGCTGAGATTAAATTAATAATAAGGAAACAATTCTTCGATAAGCTAGTGCTCCACGCATCTGGCTGTCAGCAGAATTTGCGGCATTTCCAGATTCCACCACTCTATGAATAAGCAAGGCCAGACTGATGCAAAGCTTGTTGATATTGAATATCGTTGGTCTCACTCCCAACCTGCTGGGTGCGCTGACACCACGGCTGTCTGCCTTTGTTGCCAGCGGTCATATGCAGCCGCTGAAAAGTGTGACACCCGCCGTCACCTGTACCGTGCAGGCAACCATCATGACCGGGCTGTCGCCACAGCAACATGGGATAGTCGGCAATGGCTGGTTGTTTCGTGACCTGGCAGAAATCTGGTTTTGGCGGCAATCCAATAAGCTGGTTGCCGGAGAAAAAATTTGGGAAGCAGGCAAGGCACGCGACCCCAAATTCACCTGCGCAAATCTGTGCTGGTGGTACAACATGGCATCCAGCCATGACTATGGCATCACCCCCCGCCCCATTTACAAGGCAGATGGCCGCAAGCTGCCTGATTGTTATACGACACCGCCAGAATGGCGCGATGAGCTGACGCAAAAACTCGGTGCCTTCCCGCTATTCCAGTTCTGGGGTCCGGCCACTACGATCAAGTCCAGCCGCTGGATTGCTGATGCAGCCAAACTGGCCATCACCGAAAAAGATCCTACGCTGACCATGGTCTACCTGCCGCATCTGGACTATGACTTGCAAAGACATGGACCAGACCTGACCGATCCTGCGGTCCAACAATCCCTGCGCGATATTGATGAAGTCGCGGGTGAGTTAATCGCCCATGCGCAACAGGCTGGCCGCCGTGTCATGGTCTTGTCTGAATATGGTATTACCGCGGTGGACAGACCCATACACCTGAACCGCATTTTGCGTGAAGCTGGTTATGTGGTGGTGCGCATGGAAGATGGAGCGGAATTACTTGACCCCATCGCTTCCAGCGCCTATGCCGTGGCGGACCATCAGTTTGCCCATGTATATATCTCCAGGCCAGAATTGATTGCGCCCGTACGCAGATTGCTCAGCAATATCGCTGGCGTAGAAGGTATCTGGGCAGGGAGTGAGCGCGCTGCCATAGGGCTGGATCACCCACGCTCAGGTGAACTGGTGCTCATGGCTGATAAGCGCTCCTGGTTCACTTACTATTATTGGCAGGATGATGCTTTGGCACCTGACTTTGCCCGCACCGTAGAAATCCATCGCAAACCCGGTTATGACCCGGCCGAGCTGTTTGTCGATAGCAATATCCGTTTCCCCAAACTGGCAGTCGCCTGGCGTCTCGGCAAGCGCCTATTGGGTTTTCGCAGTCTGATGAATGTCATTGGTCTCGATGCCAGCCTGGTGCAGGGATCACATGGCAGGCCAGTGGATGATGCTGCCGATGGACCTTTGCTGATACTCGACCGCCCGCTCGCCGATGGCACGGGTGAAGTCCATGCAGCAGATATCAAGGATATCGCTTTGAAGATCATGTTTGAAAATACGACCCAGGAGCAGGCACATGAATAACAACGGTAAATTCCCAGGCAATTTTTCAGAAAACTTCATCGCTGACAGCACCATCGTCGATGAAATGTTTTCCGACCGTGCAGTGACCTGTCCCTGCTGCAATGGCACGATCACGCCGCAAATGCTGCAAAACCTGCTGGCCCAGGCCGGGCAATTGCAACAGGGCCAGGCCGCCTTCCGGCAACTGGCCAGTGGCGGCAATGGCATGATGATAGACCCGCATGCGCACATGATAGCCCGCACTACCGATGATTATGAAGCCATGGCCAAGGCCGGCATTGTAGCCGTCATAGAGCCGGCATTCTGGCTGGGGCAATTGCGCACCAATGTAGGCAGTTTCATCGATTATTTTTCCACCATCACCGGCTTTGAACGCTTTCGTGCCGGGCAGTTTGGCATACGCCATTATTGTGCTATCGGCCTCAACCCCAAGGAAGCAAACAACCCTGCCCTGGCAGAAGCGGTGCTCGATATCATGCCGCGTTACCTGGGTAAGGAAGGCGTGGTGGCGCTTGGTGAAATTGGCTACGATGAACAAACCGATCTGGAAGACAAGGCCCTGCGCGCGCAAATCGCCATGGCAATAGAATTTGAACTACCCATCATGATACATACACCGCACCGCGATAAAAAACGCGGCACCACGCGCACCATGGATGTGCTGGAAGAATGCGGCTTTGATCCGGCCCGCTGTGTCATCGACCACAACAATGAAGAGACAGTACAGGAAGTGCTGGACCGTGGCTACTGGTGCGCCTTCACGATTTACCCATCGACCAAGATGGGCAATGAAAGGCTGGCAGACATCGTCAAACAATATGGCCCTGAACGCATCATCGTCAACTCTGCCTGTGACTGGGGCGTGTCTGACCCACTGGCCGTCCCCAAGTCCGCCCGCCTGATGGCAAGCCGGGGTATCTCTGCCGAAGTCATCCACCAGGTAGTGTATGCGAATGCCTTGTCCGTGTATGGCCTGAACCAGGAAATGCAGGAAGCCCACTGGTGCCAGCCAGCAAAAATAGACCAGCGTAATCTCTACAGCGGTAACTCTGTCTTGCGCGGGCAGACGCCCAGGGTGGATGAGGAAATACTGAATCCCGACATTATCCGTTAAGCCACCCGACACCAGAACTGGTCGCTCTTTACTTTAGCCACATGAAAGCATTACTGGTTAAAATATCCGTCATTTTGTAACAGCAAAGAAATGACGGACACTTATGTTGAACTGGCTTAAAAAAACTTTTTCAAAGTCACAAGAGATTCCCGCACCACAGCAAGTTATTGCCAGCACTGGCGAACCTGGCCCTGCCATAGTAACGTCAGTGCCAGCAAGCTTTAGCAGCAGCGCTGCTGCGGACCCGGCTCTTGCCAGGCAGAGTCAAGATGCCATTGCCATCGCTTATGAAAAACTGCAACTGGACCCGGCAGAAAACCTGGCTGCCGATGTCCTGGCTGACAAGCTGTATGAAAAAATCCTGCTGCCAGAAGCCGAGGCCGTTTATCGGCTGATCCTGGAAGACAAGCCAGAATCACTGGAACACTGGATCAATCTTGGTCTGTGTCTGGATGGGCAATCCCGTTTTCCTGAAGCGATCATTTGTTATCGCCACGTCATTGCCCAACGACCTGCTGAAGTCGTCGCCCACTTCAACCTGGGTGTCAGCCTGTCACTGACAGGACAAAACCAGGAGGCAGAACAGGCCTACTTGCACGCGCTTGAACTCAATCCGCGACTGGGGCATGCCCATTTCAATCTGGCCATACTTTTGCAGCAACGCGACCAGTTGGATGCAGCCACGCATCATTATGAAGAATTATTGAAGCTGGACCCACAGCATTATTACGCCTATTGCAACCTGGGCATGGTATACGCGTCCCAAGGCCGCTTGCAAGATGCCGAGCCTTGCTTCCTGCGCGCCATTGCCTGCCAACCTGATATGGTGAATGCCGATTTTTTCCTGCTCAACTTGTATCAGCAACAAGGTAAACAACAGGAAGCAGAAAACATATTAAAAAATCTGCTGATGCGCCAGCCTGCCAATGCTGCGGCGAGAGATGCACTATTGAAGATGTATTTGCAGTCCTCTCGATTTGCCGAGGCTGAAAACATTTATCGCCAGATGCTGGTTTTTAATCCGCAAGAGGCCAGCATACATTACAACCTGGGCGTGGTCTTAAAAGAGCAAGGTCAATCTGAGGCAGCAAAAAATTGCTATCAACAAGCCCTGCAATTAAAACCTGACTTCCCTATAGCCCATGTCAATCTAGGCGTGATATTTCAGGAGCAAGGTGATCTGGCACAAGCGGAAAGCTGCTATCAACAGGCTTTGAAACATGACGCCCAATTTACCCTTGCTTATGCCAATCTTGCGCAGATTTATAAAGTCAGCGGCCAGTTTGTCAAAGCGGAAGAAAATTATCGCAAAGCGCTAGAGTTCGATAGCAGCAATGCCAGCTATCACAGTTACCTTGGCAAGCTCTTTTATGAACAACGGCGCTATGACGATGCACAGGCCAGCTATCAAAAAGCCTTGTTGCTGGACCCCAACTCCGTCATTGCCTTGCTTGAACTTGGCCAGTTGCACATGGCCTTCAGTCGATCAAGCGAGGCCCGCTCCTGTTTTGAAAGAGCGATAAAAATCAAACCAGATTTAGCCCAGGCCCATAATAGTCTGGGCGCATTATTTGATGACCAGGGCTTGATCCCTGAAGCAGTTGCCGCTTATCGCCGCGCTCTGGAATATAAGCCCGATTTATCTGAAGCCTATGGTAATTTGCTGTTTTCCCTGAATTACCATCCCGACTTGAGTGCAGAAGAAATTTTTGCTGCCTACCAGAAATATGAACGCCGTTTTGCCGCAGCTTATTACCAGCAATGGCAGCCACATACCAATAGCAGGCAAACTGGCCGGCGTCTGAAAATAGGCTATGTTTCACCGGATATGCGGCGCCATCCTGTACAGCATTTTCTCGAACCCCTGCTGGCTCAGCATGACAAAAGCCAGTTCGAGATCTATGCCTACGCAGAATTATCTGCCGATGATGCTGTCAGTGCACGCTATCGCAGCCATGTAGATCACTGGGTGCCGACCAGACATCTGAGTGATGAGGCCATGGCTGAGAAGATTCGCGCTGATGGCATAGATATCCTGGTGGATGTGGCCGGGCATACTGGCGACAACCGCTTGCGCGTCATGGCACGCAAACCTGCACCTGTATCCATTTCCTGGCTGGGTTATGCCTATACCACGGGCTTGACGGCCATAGATTACTTCCTCGCCGACCCGGTATTTGCACCGCCAGGATTTGAGCATTTATTTGCCGAGCAAGTATGGCGGGTAGCTACGCCAGCTCTGGTGTATAGGCCAGCCGCAGACATGGGTAATAGCAGCCCCTTGCCAGCCAAGAATAATGGCTATATCACTCTGGGCACACTCAGCCGTGCAGTGCGCATCAATCAGCGCGTAATCCAGGTCTGGGCCAGCATCATGAAAAAACTGGACAATTCCCGCCTTATCATAGACAGCGGCAACTTCAAGGATCAGGCCATGCGTCAGGCCATGGAAGACAAATTCGTGGCTCTGGGTATAGAGCGCAGCCGCCTGCAAATAGGTTTGCATAGCCCGCCCTGGGATGTCATCCGGCGCATAGATATAGGCCTGGATTGTTTTCCGCATAATTCGGGCACCACTTTATTTGAATCCCTGTATCTGGGTGTGCCTTTTGTCACCCTGGCTGCACGACCCAGTGTTGGTCGCCTGGGTAGCAGTATACTGAGCGGGCTTGGTCACCCTGAATGGATAGCCGCAACAGAAGAAGAATATGTCAGCAAGGTCGTCAAGCTGGCCAGCAATCTGGATGAACTCAGCGCCATACGCACGGGCCTGCGCCTGCAAATGCAAAACAGCCCGCTCATGGATGAAGCTGGCTTTTGTCGCAAGATAGAAGCTGCCTATCACAGTATGTGGCAAGCCTGGTGTGCAAAACAGTAAAACCGGACTACAACAGCATGACTTTTTAAGCGCTGAGTATGCAATCCATGGCGATATCATGTTCATGGGCAGCAAACTCTGCCTGGGTGCAGGCATAGGCTATGCCTATGGCTAGTGGTCGTGGAGCAATGGCCAGGGTACGGTCATAAAAGCCACCACCATATCCCAGGCGGTAGCCTGCTGCATTCCAGCCCAGGCAAGGGATAAGCAATACTTCAGGCTGGCTCACCAGCCGGCCATGTGCCGGGATGGCAATGCCATAGCAATCTACGCTCATGGCATCTCCTGCCTGCCAGGCCAGAAAACTCAATGGTCTGTCTTTTCCTGTGACCAGCGGCAAGGCCAATGCCAACCCCTGATCCTGCAATTGCTGGTAATGAACTCGTAAATCAGGTTCGGACTGTATGGGCCAATACACGGCCAGGCTGGCTGGCTTATTTTGCTGGTACCATGTCAGCAATTGTTTTCCCAACTCCGCATCCAACAAGGCCTTCTGTTCTGGCGCTAAGCTCTGGCGCTTTTGCCGTAAAAGCTGGCGTAATTCAGGGCGAGTTTGCGCTGTTTCCATGCTGAGTTTATGTTCGCTATTCTTGGGCTGTGTCATACTGTCAGAAATGTAATCTCAAACTGTCAAAAGATGTCTGTGAAAAAAAGTTTAGCTGGTCTGGGCCTGATGATCTTAGCAGGTTTCGCAACAAGTCCCTTTGCCTATGCGGCAACGGCAAAAAAGGGCTTGATTATCAATGATGACGACCGTTTCATGGCCTTGCGCGATGCCGCCTTTCATGAAGACGCCGCCAGCGCCGAGCAACATGCGGCATTGCTGAAGAATTATGAAATCCCTTCCTATGTCGATTATTACCGCTTGCGGGCGCGCCTGATAAAAACGACAAACTCTGAATTCCGTGAATTTATTAGCAAGTACGAAGGCAACGCCATCGCTGACCGTCTGCGTAATGACTGGTTATTATTGCTGGGCAGGCGTGGTGAATGGGACTTGTTCGATCAGCAATATCCACAATTCGTGGTGGCTGACGATAATCAGTTGCGCTGTTACTCCCTGTTATCCAAAGCGGTAAAACAACAGAAAGTGGCAAGCGAGGCACGCAATTTGCTCAACAGCCCGCGGGACTATGGCGAAGGCTGTTATGCCCTGGTGACTTATCTGAACAGCAATGGGCAATTCAATCAGGCTGATTTATGGGCGCAAATGCGCATGGCGGCAGAAAACGGGGCCTTGCCTCTTGCACAACGCCTGGCAAAATTGCTGAATGTGCCAGAAAAGCAAGTCGCAGAAGCCATGGACAAACCGGCCGCTTTGCTCAAGAGAGCGCCAGATGCCGGTCTTGCCGCCCATGAACTCTATCTGATCGCGCTGGGCCGCCTGGCAAAAAGCGACCATGAGCAAGCTGCTGCGGCCCTGAGCCACAATGCCGCCCAGTTCACGGACAGTGAAAAAGCCCTGGGCTGGGCGCAGATCGCCATGCAAGCCGCACAAAAGCTGGAGCCAGAAGCCCTGGGCTATTGGCAAAAAGCCGAGGGTGCGGCGCTGACGCAAGAAGCCTATCAATGGCGCACCCGCACTGCCTTGCGCGAAGGCGACTGGAAGCTGGTGAAATCCAGCATCACCGCCATGCCTGCCAGCCTGAAGGCCGACCCGGCCTGGGTATACTGGTATGGCCGCGCCCTGAAAGCCGAAGGCAAGAATGAAGAAGCACGCGCCCAGTTTGCCAGCATTGCCGATCAACTGCATTTCTATGGCCAGCTTGCCCTCGAAGAGCAGGGTCAAAAAATAGGCGTGCCAGCCACCGTCAAGCCAGTCACCCCAGAAGAACTGGCCCCCATGGAAAAAAACACCAACCTGCAAAGAGCTCTGAAGTTTTACGCCATGAACCTGCGCTTTGAAGGCACGCGGGAATGGAATTGGGAATTGCGCAAGATGAGCGAGCGCCAGCATCTGGCCGCAGCAGAGCTGGCAAGAGCCAATAATTTGCTGGACCGCATGGTCAATACTTCTGACCGCACCAAGGGTGAACTCGACTTCAGCCAGCGCTACCCTACCCCCTTCAATGACAGCATGTACAAGACTACCCAGGCACTGGGCATGGACATGGCCTGGGTGTATGGTTTGATACGCCAGGAATCACGCTTCATCATGAATGCCAAATCGCATGTGGGCGCATCCGGCCTGATGCAATTGATGCCGGCGACGGCACGCTATGTCGCCAAGAAAATTGGCCTCGGTAATTTTGTACCTACCCAGGTCAATGACATAGAAACCAATATCGCCCTGGGCACGAATTATCTCAATATGGTGTTGACCGACCTGGGCGGTTCGCAAGCCCTGGCCTCGGCTGCCTATAATGCTGGCCCTGGCCGTCCGCGTGCCTGGCGTTCCAAACTGACGCGTCCAGTAGAAGGGGCGATTTTTGCCGAGACCATCCCCTTCAACGAGACCCGCGTGTATGTCAAGAATGTATTGTCGAATGCAACGTATTACGCTGCCCTGTTCGAGAAAAAACCGCAGTCACTGAAAAAACGCTTAGGCACGGTCGTACCCAAGGGCATGACAGCCACTGACTCCGATATTCCTGCCAATCTTTGAGTATAGACATCATGCAAGATACAGAAATGCAACCCGCGCTGGCCGCCATGCTGGACCAGCACCGTGCCGGTTTGCGCCTGGTGATAGGCAACAAAAACTATTCCTCATGGTCCATGCGGCCCTGGGTGCTGATGAAGGCTTTTGGCATCCCTTTTGAAGAGATACGCATATTGCTGAACCAGCCAGACACCACCACCCGCATCGCCGAATATTCTGCCGCTGGTCGCGTGCCTGTCTTGCTGGCGGGTGAAATCACGGTCTGGGATTCGCTGGCGATATGTGAATATCTGGCCGAGCAATTCTCCATACTCAATCTGTGGCCGGAAGATGTTGCCGCCCGGGCCACGGCGCGCAGTATTTGCGCTGAAATGCATTCCGGCTTTTCTTCCCTGCGCTTTGACATGCCCATGAATATCCGTGCTGATTTGTTTGGCAAGGGCCGCACCATAGGTTCGCAGGCAGACATAGGCCGCATCAGTGAAATCTGGGAAGATTGCCTGGCCTTGTATGGTGCGCATGAATTCCTGTTTGGTGCTTTCTCTATTGCGGATGCTTTTTATGCGCCGGTAGTCATGCGCTTTCGTACCTATGGCGTCTCCCTGGCACCAGCACTGCAAGCTTATGTAGACCGCGTCATTGCCCATCCAGCCGTGGCCTTGTGGGTACGCGAAGCCTTGCTGGAAACCGAATCCATGCCCGGTCATGACAATCGACATGGCGACTGAATAATCAGCATGAAGACATATATCGTAGGTGGTGCCGTGCGCGATGCACTGCTGGGCTATCCCGTGCAAGACCGGGATTTTGTCGTCGTTGGTGCCAGCCCGCAAGACATGCTGGCCCAGGGCTTCCTGCCTGTGGGCAAGGATTTCCCGGTATTCCTGCATCCCAGGACGCATGAAGAATATGCCCTGGCCCGCACAGAACGCAAGACCGCGGCTGGTTACAAGGGCTTTGTGTTCCATACCGACGCTGATGTGACGCTGGAACAGGATTTGATACGGCGCGACCTCAGCATCAATGCCATGGCCCAGGATGACGATGGCACCATCATCGACCCCTATGGCGGCCTGCAGGACCTGGAAAACCGGGTATTTCGCCATGTATCGATGGCATTTTGTGAAGACCCGGTACGCATCTTGCGTCTGGCCCGCTTTGCTGCCCGCTTTGCCATACCGCCGCGGGATTTCAGTGTGGCGCAAGAAACCACGACCCTTATGCAAGAAATGGTCGCTGCCGGTGAAGTCGATGCCCTGGTGGCTGAACGTGTATGGCAAGAGATTTCACGCGGTCTGATGGAAGTGCGTCCTTCGCGCATGTTTGAAGTGCTGCGCAGTTGCGGCGCACTGCAACGCCTGTTGCCTGAGCTGGATACCTTATGGTCTGGCCCGGCAGCCACACAGTTAATGGAGTTACTGGATGCAACGGCACAAGCGGCACACCCATTGACGACACGCTATGCCGTACTCTTGCACGATCTGACTGCCGCGCAAGCAGGCGTTCCAAGCACTCCTGCGCAGGAAAAACAGCGCACGACCCTGGCTGACGCGATTAGCCAGCGTCTGAAAGTACCGGCAGATTGCCGTGACCTGGCCATCCTGCTGGCGCGTGAGCATTTGCATATCCAGGCGGCCATGAGCATGACAGCAGCGGACAAGATTGATCTGTTAGGTCGCTGTGACGCCTATCGCAAACCTCAGCGTTTCCTGGAGCTATTAAGCACGACTGCCTGTTTATTTGGCAATAAATATGTCCAAGCAGATGCAGCCTATGAACCGCAAATCCAGCTAGCCAAGGCGTTGGAACTGGCTCAACAAATCAATGGCGGCGACATTGCCAGCCAGCACGCCAGCACGCCCTCACAAATTCCTGTTGCCATACGGGCAGCCAGAATAGCGGCGCTGAAGACGGCCATTAGCTGAAGCCGGTGGAATAGAAGTTTTATTCTCAAATAAAGCGCTTTTCTGGAATAATCGAAACAGATCATCTACAATGCATTGTGCACTGCACAAAAGCTACCCATAAGGAGCTGCCATGAATGCGTCCGACGTTTTTCCAGAAGATCCCAAACACTTGTTAGATTCTGCCAATAAACCATCCAGATCTGCTGTTTTCGTGAAGGAATTATCAGAAAAGGACAGGCATCGCATCCTGAAGCACTTTCTCGGCCTCGAAGAAAGTGACCGCCTGCTACGCTTTGGCACCTATTTGCCGGATACCCTGATAGAAAAATACGTGGAAGGGATAGATTTCTCCCGCGACAAGGTCTTTGGCGTCATCAGCCACCGCTTCAATATAGTGGGTGTTGGTCATCTCGCCTATGCCCCCCGCAGTGAAGATGATGAGCACACCAACAAGGACAAGGTGGCAGAGTTTGGCGTCTCAGTCTCAGGCAATGCACGTGGCAAGGGCATAGGTTCCAAGCTGTTTGAACGCGGTGCCATCCACTGCCGCAATGATGATGTTGATACCCTGTATATGCATTGTCTGTCATCCAACCAGACCATGATACACATCGCAAAAAAAGCCGGCATGGAAATCCACCGCGCCTACGGCGAAGCCGACGCCTACCTAAAAATCCTGCCCGCCAACGCCGCCAGCATCTTGAAAGAAGCCATGCAGGAACAAGTCGCCACCATCGACTACACCATCAAAGCCAACGCCCGCGCCGCCGCCAAATGGCTCAGGTATTTGCCGGGTGTGAAGGATAGCTCGAAGTAAGTTAGAAGTAAGTTCGCAGACTAAAAGACCTCTCAACACAGAGGCACAGAGACAAAGAGAAATGCAGGAGGAAAACCGAAGTGCTTTTCTCTGTATCTCACTTGTCGATTAAGTTCAAATCAGTACATCTTTACTCATCATCCAGCCCCTTCCCCTCAAGAATTTTCTGCATGTATTTTTCTACTCTGGCTACTCTGGTCCTGGCTTGTTTGGCAGCAGAGAAATGCAGGAGATAGGCTCTTTGACGGCCTGGGGTCAAGGCTTCGAATGCAGTTTTTAAATCCGCGTGCTGTTCCAGTTTTTGCTGGAATTCTTCAGGCATACTGAATTCTTCTGTCTTTTTAAAATCCACTTTCAAGCCAGCTTTTTCTACTTTGATCGCCTCGGCAATATAGGCTTTGATCGTGGATTTTATCTTCACTATTTCTTGGGCACTGGTGAAGCGCAGCTGGCGCGCAGCCTGGGTATTTTCTGTTTGCTGTATCAGGATATTCTTGGGATCTTTTAACAAAGCCCCTTTGAAAAACAACAGGGCAGCATACTCTTTGAATACATGGATCAAGACTATGTTGCTGTCTTGCGAGGTATAGCAGGGCGTGCCCCACTTCAACTCTTCGGTCAATTGACAGTCCAGGGCGATTTTTCGCAATTCAGCTATTTCTTCTTGCCACTTTTTGGCTTTAGCCACATAGCCATCAACCCTGGAATTCATAGTATGCCTTTCCGATATAAAGTGCACTTATGGTGAGCCACCGCAAACTGGGGCTTGATTATGAGTAATAAATTATTAATCAGTTTTATCGTTCTATCAATATGCACGCACATGCACGTATATGTACTTACATCAGGCGCCGACCAGGACAGGCAAAGCCGTCGTATCCTTGATTTGCTGCAAGGCAAAACTTGATTTCACATCGAGTACCGCTGAATGACGCAATAGCGTCTCCATCATGAAACGTGAAAAGTGATTCATGTCTTCCACATGCACACGCAAGAGATAATCCATTTCGCCCGTCATGGCATAGCAGGCCACCACTTCTGGCCATTGCCCCACAGAAGCAGAGAAATCATCGCGCGGTGAGCGTGATGCCCCCTTGCCCGGAGCATCGCTATGCTTTTCCAGCCTGACATTAACATAGGCCAGCAAGCCCAGGCCTATCTTGGCGGGCTCCAGCAAGGCTACGTATTTGCGGATGACGCCACTGTCTTCCAGGCGCTTGATGCGGCGCAGGCAGGGGGAAGGCGAGAGATTGACACGCTCGGCCACTTCCTGGTTGGTCAGCCTGCCATCAGCCTGCAAAATCGCCAGGATCTTGCGGTCTATCTTGTCCAGTTCAACTTCAAGCATAATCTGCCCCATACCAAATGAATTAAGCAATATTATTGCTCAAATCAATGAAGTATTGGGTTATTTTGCAATTATATGGCGCGTTTCGCAGACTATACTGAGAGCTTGAGCTACATCAAAGCCAGACTTCAAACTAGCCAGATGCAGCAATACTGATGATCACACTGAGGAGACAGGCATGACTTTCCAAACTTGGGAAAACCCTATGGGTACCGATGGCTTTGAGTTTATCGAGTACGCAGCACCCGATCCAAAAGCACTGGGCGAATTATTCGTCACTATGGGTTTTACCGCGATCGCCAAGCATCGCACCAAGGATGTGACTCTGTTCCGCCAGGGCGGTGTGAACTTCATCATCAATGCAGAACCTGATTCTTTCGCACAAAAATTTGCCCGCAAACATGGCCAGTCCGTGTGCGCATTCGCTTTCCGCGTCAAGGATGCCAATGCTGCCTACAAGCGCGCGCTGGAACTGGGCGCCTGGGGCTTTGACAATAAAACCGGCCCTATGGAACTCAATATCCCTGCTATCAAAGGCATAGGCGATTCCCTGATTTATTTCGTTGACCGCTGGCATGGCAAAGATGGTGCAGATACAGGCGCCATCGGCAATATCAGTATCTATGATGCTGACTTCGTAGCATTGCCAGGCGTGGATTCCAATCCTGTCGGCAAAGGCCTGACTTACATCGACCACCTGACCCACAATGTACACCGTGGCCGTATGAAGGAATGGGCAGATTTCTATGAAACCCTGTTCAACTTCCGCGAAATCCGTTACTTCGATATCGCTGGCAAGCATACAGGCCTGAAGTCCAAAGCCATGACTTCTCCTTGCGGCAAAATCCGTATTCCTATCAATGAATCTTCGGATGACAAATCCCAGATCGCTGAATACCTGGACCTGTACCACGGTGAAGGCGTACAACATATCGCCATGGGCACAGACAATATCTATGACACAGTTGGCGGCATGAAAGCCAATGGCGTCGTGTTCCAGGACACCATAGAAACTTACTACGACCTGGTTGACCGTCGCCTGCCTGGCCATGGTGAGAACCTGGAAGAACTGCGCAAGCTGCGCATTCTGGTCGATGGCAAGAGCACAGAAACATCGCGTGAATTGCTGTTGCAGATTTTCACGACCACGGTCATCGGCCCTATCTTCTTTGAAATCATCCAGCGCAAAGGCGACCAGGGTTTTGGTGAAGGTAATTTCCGCGCCCTGTTTGAATCTATTGAGCTTGATCAGATCCGTCGTGGCGTCATCAAAGACGAAACAACTGCCTGAGGCATTAAAACTTTGTTTCGCTAACAGCTAATGGAGACTTGAAGGAGGCTGGCCATCATGATGATGCCGGCCTTTTTCGCTGAAAAATATGGATACTATCGCTACTTCCGCTACTACTGTCAGCAACGACGATTTCCTTGCCACCGTTGCCGAAAAATCCAATGGTGCTGCCTTGCGTGGCAATTATGAAAAAGCCGACGAGCAATACGTCGTCGCCCAGGACTGGGACGCTTATACAGAAGAAGAACACGAATTGTGGCGCAAACTCTACCAGCGCCAGATGGAACTCTTGCCTGGCCGTGCCTGTGATGAGTTCATAGAAGCACTGCACAAGATGGATGCGTCTGGTGGCATCCCGCGTTTTGAGCGCACTTCAGAAGAATTATTTGCCGCCACAGGCTGGCGCATCGTCGCCGTGCCTGGCCTGATCCCTGAGCTGACGTTCTTTGAACACCTGGCCAATCGCCGCTTCCCTATCACCGTGTGGTTGCGCAAGCCTGAAGAATTCAATTACATCGTTGAACCCGATGTCTTCCACGACTATTTTGGTCATGTACCACTGCTGTTCAATCCTGTCTTTGCTGACTATATGCAGTTGTATGGCAAGGGTGGCTTGAAAGCGATGAAGCTGGGTGGTCTGGATTATCTGGCGCGCCTGTACTGGTACACGGTGGAGTTTGGCCTGATCAAAACAGACAAGGGTTTGCGTATTTATGGCGCGGGCATTTTGTCATCTGGTGGTGAAGTGGAATATTGCCTGAAGCCGGGTACACCTTCACGCCATATCCACCTTGAAATAGAACGCTGCCTGCAAACCCTGTACAAGATAGACAGCTTCCAGGAAACCTATTTTGTCATCGACAATTTCCAGCAATTGTTTGATGGCACGGCACCGGATTTCACGCCTTATTATGAGCGCCTGAAACAACTCGATGCCTTGCCAGCCAATACTTTATTGCCGGGTGAAGTTGAATTACTGCCATAAGTTGGCATCTAAAAAAAAATAAAGTGGGACATCAAGCGTGATGTCCCATTTCTTATTTTTGTGCAGTGACGGTATTTGATACCCGCGTCCAGACCTGGCTACGACCATTTTCTGGTTTGTCCTTGTAGGCTGTGACTTCCAGCTCAGTCGGGCTCAGCATACGCATCTGGCAAGCATAGGTCTGGCCATCAGCACGGTTAAAAATTTTGCCTGACCAGGTGTCCGCCTTGCCTGGAGTAAAGCCCTCCATGATGGTCTTGCCCAACACAGGTATCGCAGGCACTGATGCCGCAGTACTACCCATGGCACTCATAGCGCTCAGGTTAGCTGCGGCCAGTTCATTGACCTTGCTGACTTTGCCGCACAAGGCTTGGCCGCAATTGCCGATTTCTACTTCCAGGCTACCACTTTGCGTGAGCCAGGTGCCCGCGATTGCCACCTGCTTGCTGGCATGGCTGTTAGCTTGATTGTTAGTCTGAATCTCAGCTTCCACAGGTGCTAGGTAATAATCAGACAAACCTGCCTGCTGCGCCTGTACAGACCAGGCACTCATCAATACAGTGGCGCAAGTCGTGATAACGATCATTTGCTTTTTCATGTCAGTTCTCCTTAGGTTATAAAGGTGATGAAATCATCACGGCCATATCATTAGACTGGAGCAAGGTATCTGGCACATGTCAGGAAATACCTTATTTGCATCCCTATATGTGTCAAGGGCACTCAGATACACTGGGATACAAAAGATTTTGCCTATGTCACGATTTAAGCTATAAAGCCCTATGAGCGTAGCGAATAGAATGAGCACAAAGCCCACTACATGGAAAATACTGACTCCCCGGACCACATCCTCATCGTTGATGATGATGCAGAAATACGCGAACTGACTGCCCTGTACCTGCGCAAGAATGGCAACAAGGTCAGTACGGCTGCGGGCGGCAAGCAAATGCGCGCTTTACTGGAAAGCAATGCCATCGATCTCATCGTGCTTGATATCATGATGCCGGGTGAAGATGGGCTTAGCCTGTGCCGTGAATTACGCTCAGGGCCACACAAAGTCATCCCCCTGCTTTTCCTGACTGCACGTGCAGACGAGACCGACCGTATAGTGGGCCTGGAAATGGGTGCCGACGATTACCTGACCAAGCCTTTCGCCGCACGGGAATTGCTGGCACGCATCAAAACGGTCTTGCGCCGCACACGCATGCTGCCACCTAAATTGCGCGAACAAAAGCCGCCCGCCATGCTGCAGTTTGGGGACTGGCAACTCGACACTCTGGCACGCCATCTGCTCGACAAAGACAGTGTCATGGTGACACTCAGCGGGGCAGAATACCGTTTGCTGCAAGTCTTTGTCGAACATCCACAAAGAGTACTGAATCGTGACCAGTTACTGAACCTGACCCAGGGTCGGGATGCGGATTTGTTCGAGCGTTCCATAGACTTGCTGGTCAGTCGCCTGCGCCAGCATTTGCGCGACGATGCGCGCGAGCCACGCTATATCAAAACCGTGCGCAGCGAAGGCTATGTATTTTGCGCGCAGGTCACAGCACCTGAGGAGGCTTGATGCACATCATAGAAAGCCCGCACTGGCCACACACCCTGTTTGGCCGCCTGTGCCTGATTTTGCTGAGCGCCCTGCTGATGGCCTATGCACTCTCATTTGCTTCGTCGCAATGGGACAAGATGCAGGTCAGGAAAAATCATATGGTCTATTCAGTGGGCAAGGATGTCGCCAATGCGATTTCCTTTCTCGACCGCCTGCCAGTCAGCGAACGTCAGGCCTGGCTGAGTAAGCTGGCCCGCAACAACTACCAGTATACTTTGCAAGCCGCGCCTGCTGATTCCACCGACAGCACAGACCTGGACATTGCCAATGAGGCCATCGAGGCGATAAAAAACAATCTGGAGCGAGCGGCGAAAATCCGTATTAGCATGCGCACGGAAGGTGATAAGAAAGTCCTGCAATTGCATCTGGCCTTGAGTGATGGCGCACCGCTCACTGTTCGCCTGACGGCAACACCTTACACCATACAATGGAGCATGTTCTCGCTGCTCTGCATACAGCTTGCCATCATCATGCTGGCAACCTGGCTGGCAGTCAGGACAGCAACGCGCCCGCTGGCCATGCTGGCTGAAGCAGCCGATGCCATGGTCAAGCCAGGTGCCAGACCACAGTTCCCTGCCCGCGCCCCGCGAGAAGTATTTCGTGCGGCTACCGCCTTCCAGAATATGCAAGAACGGATAGATACTTATCTGGCAGAACGCATGCAAATCCTGGCCTCCATCACCCACGACCTGCAAACCCCCATCACCCGCCTGCGCCTGCGCACCGAACTCATGGACGACGACAGCCAGCGCGATAAAATGCAGGCCGACCTGCAAGCCATGCAGAAACTGGTGGAACAAGGTCTGGCCTATGCCAAGATACAAAACCAATTACAAATCGACCAGGAAGCCAGCAGCAAGATCAAGCTTGATGCACTGGCAGACAGCCTGGTACAAGACTATTGCGACACCGGCCAGCATGTCAGTCTGAGCGGCAGCAGCAACCAGATCGTACAAACCCGCCCCCTGGCCCTGTCCCGCCTGCTCAGCAACCTCATCGACAATGCCCTGAAGTTTGGCAGTGAAGTGGAAGTTGTCCTGGACAGTGATGCGCAGCATGCCGTCATCACCGTGCAGGACAGAGGCCCCGGCATCCCTGAAAACCAGTGGGAAGCCGTCATGCAACCCTTCGTACGACTAGAATCCTCCCGCAACCGCGACACTGGCGGCGCCGGCCTGGGTCTGGCGATCGTGGCGCAACTGGCGTTGCAACTGCATGCACAAATGCAGTTTGCCAATCGTGAAGGTGGTGGTCTGGCGGTGAGTGTCAGATTACCTTTGCATGTTGGGGTGGAGTAGGGCTAAGCGATGAGCAATTGACCGCGAAGAACGTGAGTAGCGGTCGTGGTGACGTTGCTGTTGAATTTGACGTTGCTTTTGACTTTTCGCAGTTCCCATGTGTAGCCGCCGTTTGTGCAATACAGAAAATGGAAAAAGAAGGACCGCTGTTTGAGGTGTAGCAGGGGTTTCGAAGTGCATGCACTTCGCCTGCGTAACGGCAATCGCTTGCAAGCGATTGTGCGCCCTGCAAGGGTAGCGAGTTTCGGGCCTTCCCATTTTTTGTACTGCATAAACGGGAACCCCGCAGGGGCGGCTACGCCTGGGTCGCCTTCTTTGGCATACCTTTCTTGGCGACGTGTATAGAACAGGGACATAGGTTACAGGTGTATTGAGACATAGGTAACACATTTAAACGGATTTCTTTTGCGTTCGCAAATCAATTTGCAGGATTTTTTGACGGCAATAAAACACATCAAAAACCCCGTCACTAGCATTGTTAGGTCTGACTGCAATGGTTTCTCGATGTAAGGCAGATGACACCTTAAAAGCACGTTTTTGAAACTTGATCCATCCTTCCCAACCAACTTTGAGAGTGATGTCGTCGGGAGGGTATTCGACTGGCGGCAAGCAAGCGGGGTAAG